>JAJRUC010000307.1 GCA_024278015.1 Chloroflexota bacterium | reverse complement strand
GATACCCGAAGGGCACAGGTGGCCGGGGAGGGGGTAAAAAGCGCGCATCCGGTTGTTTTCAACCTCAACTGGCCTGACCATCACCCGGCGTAATTAATTTACGGATAGATACTCAATTCAAAAGCAGGTTATTTTCTGGTGCTGAATTTGAACGGCAGGTACAGCGGACACCAGCCCGACAGGCCGGTTGCCAGCGGAATTAAACCCACCACGCCAACCACCGTACCCCACGTGCCCGACATAACAAAAAAGCCCACAATAACCAAAATAATACCCAGTACAATCCGCGCTATTCTGTCTATTCCACCTACATTTAACGACATCTTGATGCCTCCTTAAGTTTTGTGTAAATTTTGCCTGTTCACTATTTAAACGAACAACCGGGCCAAAGGTTACAAAACTCAAGGGGTTGGTTCAGACTTATTTAAAAACGCCGATTGCAATTGGGTGAATAATCGTTGCCGGCGGGCGGCGGGAATGGCCTGCCTTTGTTGCCGGCGGTAAATCAATATCATTTTTTGGGTTGTGTCCAGCACCACCCGGCAGTTGTGACAGGTTGCCAGATGCAATTGCGCCTCTGCCGTCAACGCTTCATTCAGGTCATTATCAATGTACTCGGACAAGTAGGCGACCAAATCTTCACACTTCATAATAATTGCTCCCGTTTCATTCGCTCCGAAAAATAATCGGCCAGGGTTTCTCGCAACAACAGCCGGGCGCGGTGTAATCTAACCTTCACGCTGCCGACGGAGATGCCCAGGATTTCGGCGGTTTCGGCGGTTGAAAAACCGTCCAGTTCCCGCAACCGAAAAACAAGGCGCTGTTTTTCCGGCAAGGCAGAAATGGCGCGGGTCAACTCGCGCTGCGCTTCCAGGGAAGAAAGCCACGCTTCCGGCGCATAGCGCCAATCGGCCAGATTGCCGGGGAAGAATTCCGCGCCGTCGCCATCATCATTGCCCAGCCACATCTGCGCAGGCCGGCGTTTGCGTATTTTGTCGATGCTGGCGTTGTAGGCCACTCGATACAGCCAGGTACTCACTTTGGCGCGTGGCTCAAACTGCTCCAGTTTTTCAAAAAATTTCAAAAACGTTTCCTGAACCACGCCTTCAGCCTCGGCGTCATCTTCCAGAATTCCGGTTGCCAGTCGAAACAATTTATCGGACCAGGTATCGAACAAGGCGGAAAAGGCCTGCGGACTGCGCTGCTTCAGGGCGGTCAACAAATCGGCCTCGGCCATATTCCCCACGCTCTGCCGCGCAGATGAAGATGCGGTTACGCTCATAATTTTTCAACCTTTATCCTGATGGTATCGTCTACGGCATCGACGATTACGGTATGGCCGTAATCCACTTCGCCCCGCAATAACATGCCACCCAATGGATTTTCTATTTCGGTGGCGATAATCTCTCTGACGCGCAATGTACCTGTTTTAACCTGACTGCCAAGCCGCCGCACCAGTTTCATGGCGCCCGGTTTGATGTAGAGGGTCAAGCCGAAGCGGCTGAGCCGGTCTTCCAAATCCTGAAACAGGATATTGGAGACCATTTGGGGGCCGGCGGTTGACGGCGACAGAGCCGCCGGGGCCGATTCAGGTGACGCTTCAAGCGCCGGTTGGCGGGTATCGGGACCACTGGTATTAATGAGCGGGACGGTCAGTTCGTCGAGGGTCGCATCGGCCTGAGCGGACACGGACACGGGTTGAAAAATCGCCTTGAAGTGGTCTTTCGGGCCGATGTACCGATAGTACTCCATCGGTTTGGTGGCGGCCAAACACCGTATTTTGCCCTGAGAAATAGCCGTCAGCAGCGCATTAATCACCCCGTCCATTTCTACGTGGATGGCCCCGGAGCCGATAATCGTCTCGATGCCGTCGATGAACAGGATAACGCGCCCCTGTTCGCCAACTTCTTCGACCATATTTTGCATACGTTGGGCAAATTCGCCCTGAAAACTGATGTTGGCGGCCATATCGTTCAATTGCACTTCAAGCACCTGCCAGTCTGACAGCCCGGCAGGCCCGGCATTGTTGGCAATTTGCCAGGCCAGGTTATTCGCCACAATTTTGGCGGCATGGCCCTGCTCTACCAGCAACAGGGGGTTATTTTTTGCGGGGCGGTCCAAGGCCTGAATTGTCCGGGCCAGCGCATCCTGAAAATACGGCTCAAGACGGATGCGCCCTCGCTGCGCCAATTGAATCAGGTTGCGGGTGTATTGGGCCGACAGGCCGGCGGCAGCCGTTTGAACCGCAGGCAAAGCGGCGGTTTTGACGGCCCCGCCCTGAACGGGCACCACAGCCGTATCGATGGCGGCTTGCTTCAGGCGGCCTGCTTCTATTTTTTTGTTGTTCAGCCACAGGGTCAGGTCTGTCTGCGGCTCGGCCAGCAACCCGGCCAACAGGTGCATCACGGTGAGCATGGGAGCTTGTTGCTTTTCCGCCACCCCCTCGGCCCACTCAAAGGCGGTTCGGCTGCCGGGCGAGCGGTGCATCACCCACTCCTGATGTGAATCGGCAATGTGATGAGAGCCTTTGCCTTTGTGAAACCGCAATTCGCGCCGAAAGACCGTTGTTTTGATGCCAAAACGCTGAAAGAGGCCCATCAGCAGGTCGATTTCGGCCTCTACCGCCGAAACCTGTGAATCCGGCACGCCCAATGCCCGCAACCGATTGACATTGGCAAAGCCCTCCAGTTTGCACAGCGCGATAAAAAAATGTTCTACATCAATGATATTGTGCAAATTATCGGCGGCTTCGTAGGCCGCAATTTGCCACACCAAACTCAGCACCGGGGTATGCTCCATTAAAACCAACTCCATCTTCGTTTTTTTAGTTTGGCGACCAATGCCCTGGCCTGTTTCAGGCCTTGCGCGTCGGCCTCTTGTTTGAAGGTAAATTCAGCCAGTTCGGCGTAATGCAGGGCCTCCGGTTGGTTATCGGCCTGGGCCAAAGCCAGGGCAAAATTGTAGCAAATAACGGCCCGAAAGTGTTCGTCGCCCAACTGCCGGGCTACGCTGAGCGCGCGCTCATAGTTTTGCTCGGCGTGAAAACTGTCGCCGGTATCCCGATAGGCGTTTGCCAGCCGCAGGAACAGATCGCCCCGCCCAACGACATCTTCGCTGAGTTGAAACCAGGTGACGGCCTCTTCAAAAAAACCTATCGACCGCCGCACTTGTCCGGCCTGCCCAAAGGCAACGCCCAGTTTTTTCAGGATGCGCCCGGCCCGCAATTTGTCGTTTGCGTCTCTGGCAATGGTGAGGGTGGTTTGAAAAGATTCGATGGCCTGCTCCGGTGATTCCATTTCAATGTACAGGTCGCCAATCGCTTCAGAAACGGCGGCTTCACCGGGCCGGTTGTGGGTTTCCTGGGCAATCGATAGCTGGTTGATGTAATGCCACAGGGCTTGCTTTATATCGTTTTGCCGGTGATAGATTTTGCCCAGATAGCCCAGCACAAAGCCTTCGCCGGCGCGGTCTCCTGTTTCTTTGGCAATGGTCAGGGCTTCCTTATAGCAGGCTATGGCCTGTTCAACGCGATTTAAATCAGTATAGGCCAGTCCCATATCGCCCAGAATACGCCCTTCGCGCAGCCGGTCTTCCTGCTCCCGAACAATACGCAAGGCCCGTTTACAGGTTTTGATGGCCTGGTGGGGGTCATCGGACAGCCGGGACAGGTTGCCGAAGTTGTGCAAGGCCAGAGCGATGCGGCGCTGGTCATCTGTTTCCTGGGCGATGTCCAGTTGCTTTTCATAATAAGCGGCAGTTTGGTCAAGTTGCCCCAGGCGAACGTACACCCTGCCCAAATTTCCCAGAGCGTCACATTCGCCTTTAATATCATCCAGTTCGCGCACAATATCAAGCTGCTGGCCGTAATAGGTAATGGCCCCTTCCAAATCGCCCATAGCCCGGCAGGCATCTCCCAAATGGCTCAGGCCGGAGGCCTCCAGGGCGCGGTTTTGGTGCATTCGCCCAATCCACATTACCCGTTCAAAATAACCGGCGGCCAAATCAGAATTGCCAATATCACGATAGGAAAGGCCCATCGCATCGTAAGACCATCCGGCGGCTACCTGGTCTGCCGGAGCGTCTATTTTGTCATCCGGCTCATCTTCAAGAGCAGGTACATCTTCTTTGAGCAAATGCTGATACACCAGCGTCACCGCCTTTTCAACATCTGCCCAATTAACAAACCGGTCTGCCGGATTCAAGGCCAGACACCCCTTGAGCAGAATTTTCAGTTCTGTGGGCAACTCATCGGGGAAGGGGCGCAGCCGGCCCAACCGGTGGGCGCGGCCAAAGTCATCGGCGGTTGTGCCGGCCGCCGCTGTGTGCCCGGTCAGCATCTCAAACAAAATACAGCCGAAAGCATAAATATCGGCCCGTTGGTCAATGGTTTCCCCCGGCGCCCACTGTTCCGGGGCCATATACAGGGGGGTGCCAACCTGCCCCCGCACGCCGGCCCGCCCGCCCCGACGAGAGGTATGCACCACGCCCACCAGTCCAAAATCGGTCACGCGGGCCAGGCCGTCTCTGCCGACGAGTACATTTTCCGGCTTCAGGTCCCGATGCACCAGACCGGCGATTTTGCGGGTGGTGTGCGCCATACCACGGGCAACGTGCAGCCCCACCCGCAAGGCTTGCGCCGTTTCCAGCGGCCGGCCGGCCTGAAGCCATGCCCGCAGCGAGGCATCCTCTTTGCCCGGCGCCTGGGCCACCCACTCCAGCACCAAATAGACTTCCAGCCCACCCTGCAATCGCTCCACCCGATAGGCCCGCACAATATTGGGATGATGTCCCAGACCCACCCACACCGTTCCTTCCTGCAAAAACCGGTCGCGGGTGGCTCTGTCGGCCAGATATTTGGGCTTGAAGGTTTTCAGCGCCACCGGCAAGCCCTGCGTCTCGTGGTCGGCGCACAAATAAACCAACCCCATACCGCCCACCAGCATCTTGACCACTTCGTACCGCCCGGCAATTTTCTCACCGGGCAGGTAACGTTTTTGGCCAAGAGCGCGACTGGTTCGATTAGTTATCAGCGGCGGCGGAGAAATGGTTGGAAATTTGTGTTTCGATTCTTCTTTGTTAGACCCTAAAAATTTATCGAATACCATTTGCCTCAAAACAATATCAAATTTACAGGACTTACGCGGTTGCGGCATTTTACCCCCCCCAGTCCCTGATGAAGAAACCGCTTCGCGCCCTCAAGCGGGGGGAAGTTAGCTCCTCCCCCGATGTCGGGGGACGCGAAGCGGGGAGGGGGTAGAACACCGTGATTTACCGCAACTGCGTAAGTCCTGATTTATCGAAAGATACAGATATTATAGCCGGTTTTGTAAAATATGCACACCTCAAAAATCGGGGAGCGGGCACTTCTTGTTGATGGCCCCGACGCCGGGCTGTTGCGCCTGTTCCCTTTGGGGTACGGCTGTTGCACGTGTACCCAAACGGGGTAAAGTCACTTGACAAAAAATATTTTCGTCTGGAAAGGCAGGGGTACGCGGCAGCGCGCCCCTGCGGAATACGGTTTTTCCTCTGATTTTGTGAAAAAATCGCAGGGGCGGCTCGCGAACCGCCCCTGCCGGGTAGAACAACATTCAGCCGGCAACCTTAAAATTGACTTTGCCACAGCCGTGGCCTGCATAATATTCATGTTGCCCGAAGATATAACTTATGGTATAGTAAACGTGTGTTTGTTTTCACAACTCTCATTCCTGACGAGGACCATCAACAATGACTGTTTCACATAACGCAAAATGGAACAAAGAAGTTCCCGATATTGTAGTCAGTCGGCTGCCCATCTATTTGAGGTCGCTTTACATTCTGGCCGGTGAGGGGAAAGAGATCACCTCATCCCAGGAGTTGGCGGCCCGGCTGGGGTTGAGTTCGGCCCAAATTCGCAAGGACCTGTCGCACTTCGGCGAATTCGGCAAACAGGGCACAGGCTATAATATCCAGTTTCTGCGGGAACGGCTGGAACATATTTTGAACCTGGGCGCTGTATGGCCGGTGGCTCTGGTGGGGTTTGGAGACCTGGGGCATGCGCTGGTGCATTACGCCGGTTTTGTTAGAAAAGGCTTCGAGATTCAAGCCGTGTTTGACAACGCCCCCCACAAAGTGGGGCATCGCATTAACAGCACCCTGATAATTGAAGATGTCTCGAAGATAAAAGAGAGCGTCCGGGCCAAAGGCATCAAAATCGCCATTCTGGCCGTACCGCTTGAGGTGGCTCCCGGCATTACCGATGTTTTGATTGAGGCCGGTATCAAGGCAATTTTAAACTACGCCCCCACCACCTTAACCGTGCCGTCCAATGTAAAGGTACAGAATATTGACCCCATTGTTTACCTGCAAAATATGACCTACTATTTGTAGACTATCGTCGGAAAACAAAAAGCGTCCATTTTCAGATGGGCGCTTTTATGATTCAACCGCACAACATTAATCGTAGCTTCTGGCGCGGGCCAGGGCCTCTCTGATTTTCAAGGCTTCGCCCGCGCCCAGGGCCACGCAGGCCAGAGGGTTATCGGCCACATAACAAGGCACGCCGGTTTCATGGGTAAGGAGTTTATCTATACCTCGCAACAACGCGCCGCCGCCGGTTAAAATCATGCCCCGGTCAATAATATCGGAGGATAATTCGGGGGGCGTTTTCTCCAGCACGCTTTTAACCATGCCAACAATGACCGAAAGGGGTTCAGACAGGGCTTCGGTTACTTCCTGAGTTGCCAATTTTATAGTGCGCGGCAAACCGGCTATCTGGTCTCGGCCCTTCACTTCCAGCGAGAGGTCTTCATCCGACGGAATGGCGCTGCCCAATTCAATTTTAACCCGTTCCGCCGTTTGTTCGCCGATGATGAGGTTGTATTTTCGGCGCACATAGGTAGCAATTTCACTATCGAGTCGCAGGCCCCCTACCCGAACCGAGTTACTGGTGACAATGCCGTTCATCGCCACTACAGCGGCTTCGCTGGTGCCGCCGCCAATATTAACCACCATGTTGCCGGTGGGGGTATCAATGGGCATACCGGCGCCGATGGCCGCCGCCAACGGTTCTTCGATGGTGAAGGCGTTTTTGCCCGCCGCTTTTTTGGCCGCATCTTCAACCGCCCGGCGTTCTACGCTGGTAACGCCCACAGGCGTACTGACCATCAGCTCAGGAGAGACAAACCGTATCCTGCCGACAATTTGCTCCACGTAAAAGCCAAGCATGGCTTCGGTCACCCAATAATCGGCAATTACGCCTTCCCGCAACGGGCGGGCCACTTCAATGGCCTCCGGCACGCGGCCCAACATTACCTGGGCTTCGCTGCCGACGGCCACTATCTTGTCATCCTTCACGGAAATCGCCACCATCGACGGTTCCTGAATGACAATACCCTGCCCTCTGACATAGACCAGAATGTTGACGGTTCCTAAATCAATCCCGATTTGTTTTTCAAACATAGTCACTCCGGATCTGCCGGTCTCCAACACCAAAAGAGGGGGTAGAGGCCCAACACCTCTATCCCCCTACTTCATTGTAGCCGTCAGGTTATTTTATTCTGAACGCGGCATACGCCGTTTGCTTCTTTTTCGCGCTATTTTGATTCTGGTCATAGCGCGCCGGATGGCGGCTTCGGCCCTGGTTTGTTCATCCAGCGATAATTTTTTACCTGATTGCAACAACCCTTCCGCCCGTTTACGCGCTTCCTGCGCCCGGTCAAGATTGATTTCATCGGCGCGTTCTGCGGCATCGGCCAAAACGGTTACTTTATCCGGCTGCACTTCCATAAAGCCACCACCAATGGCAAAGGAGAGGTCGTCTTGCCCTTGCTTGCGAACAACCAGTTCGCCATAGGCCAGGGTGGTCAACAGCGGCGCGTGGTGCGGCAAAATACCCATCACCCCTTCAGAGCCGGGGGCAATCACCATATCAACGTCATCGCTGAATGTTAATCGTTCTACGGTGACAATTTCCAGTTTTATCGGCATCCTGACCCTCCTGAAGGACTAGACCTTCATCGATTCAGCAGCTGCCAGCACGTCGTCAATACCGCCACACATCATAAAGGCCTGTTCCGGCACGTCATCCAGTTCGCCGTCAAGAATCATCTTGAAGCCTTTGATTGTGTCGGCAATCGAGACGTATTTACCGGGGATGTTGGTGAACGTTTCGGCCACAAAGAAGGGTTGGGAGAAGAAGCGCTGTATCTTCCTGGCGCGGACAACCACTAATTTATCATCATCAGAGAGTTCGTCGATACCCAGAATGGAGATAATGTCTTGCAGGTTCCGGTATCGCTGCAAGATACTTTGGGCCTGGCGGGCAACGTTATAGTGTTCTTCGCCGACAATTTTCGGGTCGAGGATGCGGCTGGTGGAACCCAGCGGGTCTACGGCGGGGTAGATACCCTGCTCGGAAATGGAGCGCTCCAGCGAGATGGTGGCGTCGAGGTGGGCGAAGGTGGTGACCGGGGCCGGGTCGGTGTAGTCATCGGCGGGCACGTACACGGCCTGCATAGACGTAATAGAGCCTTTGATGGTGGAAGTGATGCGCTCCTGCAATTCTCCCATTTCTGTGCCCAGTGAAGGCTGGTAGCCGACGGCGCTGGGCATACGGCCCAACAGGGCCGATACTTCGGAGCCGCTCATGACAAAGCGGAAGATGTTGTCAATAAAGAGCAACACGTCGCGGCCTTCATCGCGGAAGTACTCGGCCATGGTCAGGCCGGTTAAAGCCACGCGCAGGCGCACGCCGGGCGGTTCGTTCATTTGCCCGAAGACCATGATGGTTTTGTCCATCACGCCGCTTTCTATCATTTCCTCACGCAGGGCGGTCCCTTCACGGGTGCGCTCGCCCACCCCGGCAAACACGGAATAGCCGCCGTGTTCGGCAGCGATAGAGCGGATGAGTTCCATGATGATGACGGTTTTACCCACCCCGGCGCCGCCGAAGATGCCGGTTTTGCCGCCTTTGGTGAAGGGAGCAATCAGGTCGATAACCTTGATGCCGGTTTCGAAGATTTCGGCTTTGGTCACTTGTTCTTCAAATGACGGGGCCAGACGGTGGATGGGGTACAGTTCTTCAGAGTTGACCGGGCCGGCGTTATCAACCGGGCGGCCCAGAACGTTGAAGATACGCCCCAGGGCGGCGGGGCCAACCGGCACGCTGATGGGAGCGCCCGTGCTGGTCACGGGGGTGCCGCGTC
>JAJRUC010000306.1 GCA_024278015.1 Chloroflexota bacterium | reverse complement strand
GTCACGGTCACGGTCACGGTGAAGGGTTCGCCAGCCATGCCGGGCGGAAAATCGAGCTGCGACACGGTGCTGGAGGTAAAGACCAGCCGCCCGCCGGTTAAGTGCGAAACCAACGCTTGCATTGAGGGCGCCGCCGCCCCGCCGACAATTACGTTATCCAGGCTGCCGGTATCGCTCCCGTCGCGGTATTCACCCCGAATTTTGATGGATTTCAGATTTCCCAGCACGGCCATAAAGTCGGCTTCGGTGGCCGGGGTGGGGATACCCAGCGGCCCGCGCCGGGCAATCCAGCGCGCCGATTTGTGCAGCCGTATCCAGTACGGCGTCCAGACTCTCAGGGGATGGAAGGGCAATCGATGGGTGAGGGTGGTGGTGATGCTCGTGCCGCCTTCAAGGATGATATCGCCGCCCCGATACCGGTACTGACTGTCCAGATAGGTTTGTCGCAAATTAAAACTGAGGGTGCGGCTGTAGGCCGTCGAAATATCGATGGTGTCAGTAAAGCGCCGCAGCCAGTACCAGGTGCCGCCGGTCACTTCATCGACGGCGTAAACGTACCCGCCCGGAAAACCGCCGGTGGCCGAGTAATACGGCAGGGCTATCCCGTCCGGGGCAATACTGCCGCCGTTGGCGTCGCCAAAAATCAACCAGCCCTCCCGCCCGGTGCTGAAGGTGTAGCTGAGCGCCGGTTCGGTTTGGGTATCTAGCAGGGCGAAATTGGTGAAGTGGTCAATTTGCATGGTCACTTCGTTGGCCGCCGTGTCTACCACGTAGCTTTCGGGGAAGGTCCACTCGTTGGTGGTAGTGGAGAAGTAGGCCGGTTTTAGCCATCGTTCCAGCACGTCGGTGTCGTCGTAGGCAAAGCGGATGGTCACATCCTGGTTAAAATGTTCTTCGATGGGTTGGCCGGTGCTGTCGCTGGCTAAAAAGGCGTAGCCGTAATTGACCACGCGCATATCGGCCTGGTTGGGCAGGGCGGCCAGGGGCACGATGCGCAGCAGCACATCGCCGGTGACGGGCATGGCCCCGGCGGGGATGTAGATTTCGGTGCCGTCGGCCAGGGTAATGCTTTGCTCATCGGCGGCGTTAAAGAGGACGGCCACCGGCCCCGCTTTCGGATTCGGGCCGGTCAAGACCAGGTCTTGCGTCTCCGACGTGCTGTTGACGGCCACCGTGGCTTCGCCGCGCCAGAAGGCGCTGCCGGTTTCAAAGCGGGCGCCGACGTGCCAGGTGGTGCCGGTCAGCACGTTAAGTTGATAAGGCCCAACCGCTTGATTGCCGGTCAGGGTGGTCGAAACAACGCGCCGGCTGAAGGCGCCGTCGTCTGACCAGGCCCACACAAAGACCGGCCCGGCCACGGTGGTATCGCTGACCGTCACCGTCCCGCCCAGGGTGGCGGTCGGCTGCCGGAATTGCAGCGTGTGCCCGCCGGAGACGCCCCCTTGCGGTACGGATACGGTGGCTTCCACGGGCTTGAGCCAGGCCTGATTGTTGATGACCGCCCCCAGGCGGTAATTGCCGTAAGGCACGGCCAGCGAGAAACTGCCGTCGCTTTGGCTGAGAGTTTTCAGCCACAGGCCGTCCACATCGCCGCTGAAGCCTTTGGCCAGCACCACCGCGCCGCCCAAAGCAGAGCCGTCGGGCGATTTGACGGTGCCGGTAATCAGGCCGTCTTTCAGGGTCACGGGCAGCCGCACAATTTTATCCTGCCCGGATTCGACGGCCACGCTGCGCGGGCCGGCCAGTTTGGCGTACCCGGCGGTGGGGTCCAGCCGGTAGTCAAAATGCCACAGGCCTGCCGCCACATTCAGCCGGTACAATCCGGCGGCAATCGGCCCGGCGGCCCAGTTGAAGTTTTGCCAGGCGGCCACCGCGCCGTTGATGCCGGGGATGTTGGCGTTGCGGGCATCGTACACCGCCCCGGAAATGGCCGCGTCTTTGGCCTCTACCACCAGCGAAACGTCCACGGTCTCGCCCGCGCCGACGGTCACTTGCCGGATGCCGGTGGAAACGTAGTCGCCCCCCGGCGAAAGGCGGGCCAGCACGTTGTACGTTCCGGCGGGCACAGACACGGCAAAGAGGCTGTTTGAGATGGGCGCCCCGTTTTGAATATACGGCGGGTTGACGCTGCGGGCCGTCACCCAGCCGCCCACGCCGCCCACCGGATTATCGTTGTTGTCGATGATGGAACCGCTGATGGTGGCGTCGGCGGCCACCAGGCTGAAGTCTACCCCGCCCAAATGCTGACCATCGGCCAAAACAACGGCGGCCGGCGCGCCGGTAAAGATATACGGATTGGCCGGGCCGGGCGCGGGCCGAACCTGCCACGCGCCGGGGGCGACAAACATTACGTAACGTCCATTGGGGCCGCTGCGCGTGTGCAGGCTGCCGGGCACGCCTTCTCGCCAGGCGATGACCGGCACGCCGGAAACGGGGTCGCTGCTGCCGTCGGTCAGGGTGCCGCTGATGATGGCGTTGCGCAGCAACAGGGTCATCGTCCCCAGGCCTGCCGTGCCGTTGGGAGGCACGTCGACGGGGTCAACAACCGGGCCTGAATAGGCCGGGTTGTGCGGCTGAACTACAACTTTGTAGCCGCCGTGGGGCACAGCCACTGAAATCTCTCCGGTGGTGGTGCTGACGATGGTGCGCACGCCAACGCCCTCGTCATTGTACAGCCCGATGGTGACTTTAAAGCCGGGCGGGTTGCTGTTGGGCAGCAACACCGTGCCGGTCACTGTACCATCGGCGGTGAGGACGGTAAAATCCTGCTGGCGCGTTTGGGTGACGGTATCGCGGGCAAATTGCAGCAGCGCGGGCGGGTCGGCGTACACCCAGTCGGCGGGCACCGTGCTGGAAATCGATTTGACGGTTAAGGCCCACAACCCCGGCGAAAGGTCAATCTGATAGGTGCCGTCGGTCAGGGTTCGGGTTTCGGCCTGCCCGTGGCGATTGATACGCCGGGCCACCACCAGCGCGTCTCACACCGGGAAGTTGGTGTTGGTGCGCACCGTGCCGTGGGCTTGCTTCAGGGTTCGGCTAAAAGTCAGGGTGAAGGGATTGGTCGCTCCCGGCAAGGTCACGGTAAAGGGCGGCGGCGTCAGCAAATCGGTGCGATTGGAAGGCGGAACTGCCGCCAGCCAGTATTCGCCGGCGGGCAAATTGCCCAGCGACCAGAATCCGCCGGCATTGCTCACATCAACCCGGTGCGTGCCGCTGAGGTTGGTTACGGCCACCATCGCCCCGGCCACCGGATGGCCCTGGCTGCCCTGGGTGGTTCCCCACAGTTGGGCATTGGTCAATGTCAGGCGGGTGGTGTAGGTTACGCCCGGCATAGCGGTAATGGTCATGGTCACCGGCAAAGACTTCCAGTAGGGGTCTGCGCCCAGCGGCGAAGCATGCAAGGTGTAATTGCCCAGCGGCAGGCCGCCCAGTGTGAACTGCCCGCCCGATGTGGTGGCTTGCTGAACTTTGTGATGCCAACGGAAAACCGAGACTGTCGCTTCGGCGGGAGAGCCGTTGGGAGCGGCCACTGCGCCGAAAACCTGCGGTTTGGTCAGCAGCAGGTTCACCGTTACGGCGCTGCCGGCAACCATCACCGTTTTCGGCTGCGAGGGGGTCAGGCCGCTGCCGGCCGGCGGAACGGCCTGCAAAATATACATGCCGTCATCCACCGCCGGAAAGCTGAAATCGCCGGTGACAGCATCGACGCCGGCCTGGCCCAGCACCAGGTCGCTGCCGGGCTGGACGAGCCGGACCACGGTGCCGCCGGGGGGAATCAGGCTGCCGCTAATTATCGGTGCGGCAACGTGCCCGCTGATGGAGCCGCCTCCCTGAGCCAAAATCGGCGTTACGCTGACCATCAGCAGCAATAGCAATAACACCAGTCCGCCGGGAATACTTATCCACGCAGTTCTTTTGAATCGCTTCATAAAAATACCTCCTTCTATAATATAGTTGTTGAACAATTGATAATTTGACGGGGCGCTGCGTGATGACAGCGGGCTAAAATGTGGTGCAACGGCAAGGGGCGAGAGCGGATAGTGGATGTGTCAGCAAACAGCATCCCGATTAAATACACGATATTGGGTAATTTCGATGGCCGGGGGCCATTGACGATGGCAAAGTGCATATAATTTTTCGGGCAATCTCACTCAGTATACGGCAAATTGGAAAATTTTGCCGTAAATTTGACGTAAAGATTTCAGGTCGATTTTGGATTTGGGGGATGGGGGAGTATTCTCCCCGAAATAAATTTCAAGGCGACAACCATAAAAAAAGGCTCCCGGTTCAATGAAAACCGAAAGCCTGTGCCGGGCGAAAGTGAAGCGCCTAAACCAGGCGGCCCAAATCTTCTGCGGCGCGTTTCATATCAAGGAAGATGAGACCCAGTTTGGCATCGGGGCGGGCCAGGGCGGTTAAAACCGCTTCTTCACCCACAGACATCAGGATGATGTAGCCGTTTGTCCCGCGAATGTAAACCTGGTCAAGGTAGCCCCGGTTGAGTTCCTGGGCAATCCGTTCTCCCAAAGACAGCATGGCGGCCGACATAGCCGAAACCCGGTCTTCTTCAATATCCTGCGGCAAGGACGAGGCCATAATCAACCCGTCTACGCTGACTACGGCAGAAGCCTCAATATCGGCCGTGCCTGCCTGCAAATCTCTTAAACGAGCAACCATTTGTTCTGTGCGTGAGGCCATCCTCTCTTATGCTCCTTTCGCAGGGTACCGAAGTTTGGGACAAGCTCAATTATCAACGTCATCATAACACAACACTGTGACTATGTCAATGTAGATAAAGGGCTATTTCAGGCCGGGCAGGGTCAGCCCGTTTTTCAGAAATCAGACAGGTCAATCGATTCCAAATCAGGATTATGGCAAGCGGCGCGGCCCACTTTAGCCATATCGACCCACTGCTTTTGCAACCGAACCCGCACCACATCGGCGGTAAAATCGGTGTTGGTGCCCAGATAATCATCGTTGCTCATTAAACTTGAGCCGACGCCATAAATATCGGCGGGCACGTCCAGCTCTTCAAAATGCCTGATTTTTTGCGGATTGAAGCCGCCGCTGACCACAATTTGCACCCGCCGGCAGTATTCGGCGGCCCGGTCATGCCACGCCGGCGGCAATTGCCAATCCTGCCACGCCCGGTCTACGGCCTGCCGCACCACCCACACCAGGCGGGGATTGACGCCGTTGTCCAGTTTTTTGTCGCCCAACGGGGCCAGACTGATGTCGCGCATATTGCCGGAGGTATCAAGCCGCACCCCGAAGAGCCGGTATTTTTCCGCCTCGGCGCTATCGCCCGCATCCAGCGCGGCCCGGAAATGCCGGAACATGGCTTTAAGAACGGCCAGGCTGGTGCCGACGGAATCGTTGTTAAAATCGACCAGGGCCACGCGGGGCACGCTGACCGTCTGGGTGGCGGCAAAGGCGAGCATAGCCTCTACGGTATCGCCCAAAAAGCTGGCGATGGCTGCGTGAGCCACGGTGCCGCCGCCCAGACCGCCCCACCAATCGCCCTGGGCATCGGTGGAGACAAAGGAGGCCACATGGCCGCCGTAGTCCTTGTTAAACCGCTTGACGGCGATGTCGTAGGCGTAGCCGTCGGCGGCCTGCACTTCGTGGGCATCAAAGCGGGCCGGGAAGAAGAGGACGGGCTTGCCTCGCGCCGCCACCAGGGTGTTGTACACATTGGTGGCGATGCGGGTGCTGCGGGTTAAGGCTCCCAGGATGGGCGTTTCCAGCAGGGCAATATCCCGGTAGCGGCCCCTGATTTTCATGACCGGCTTCACGCGATTCACGTTGCCTTCGTAGGCCACCACTGCGCCGTCGTGGACGGCTTCCACTTCCAGATTTTGCCATGTTTCCACAAACCGGCCGCTATTGTTAAAATAGCCGGTGCAGTGCCGCAACATGCTCAAGGCTTTGTCGATGCCGGTCACGACGGCCTTCGGGCGACGGCGGGTAAAAAGCTGCACTTCAACCCGAACATTGCCGGTACGCAGTTTGGCGGAATCCAGCCCGACTTCTTTAAGCAGGGGCGCTTGTCCCTGAAATTGATAATTTCGGGCGGCCAGTTGGGCCAGCGTTTGGGCAATGTTGATGAAATATTTATCGGAATACCACCCCCGCCGCATACGGTCAACATCCAGCTTGAAAATTTGGTTGGTTAAGCGTTGCCGGTTAAAAATTGACATATTTTTTTCTCTCTTTGTGGTTTATCTCCCCCTTAATCCCTCTCTTTGGGGGGAAACAGGCCCTCCCCCCTTTGGGGAGAGGACCGGGGAGAGGGGAAAAACGCGATTTCAACAATTTCAAAGCCGGCGTCCCTACTTGATTTGAGCCACAACCTCAATGCCGTTCAGCATCATGCTGTACAAAAAAATGTGATGCAGCAAATCGCCGTGGTGGGGCACTGCGCCGATTTCCCGCGCCGCGTCAACGGGCAAATCGTAGGTATCTACGCTGTTGACGGGCAGCAGCACGCGCGTTTTTTTGTTGGCTGCATTGCCCCGCAACTTCAGGTGCATCGCCAGGTGATAGGTAGACAGGTCGGTGCAATCGCCCACCACAATGAAGGTGTCTACCTGCGGATGTGCGTCCAGCCAGGGGTCCAAATCAGTGCCGATGGCCGAATTGATGGACTGTTTGGGCATAACCGTGAACAAATTCCAGAACGGCAAATTAGTGAAGGCGGCTACGGTTTCACTCTCTGATGTGCCGCGCACGCAATGGGGGGGATAGTTTTCAAATTCCACCGCATCGGGGGCGTGGGCATCCTGGGTGACGATGAAATGGCGCACCCCGGCCTGGTGCGCAACGGTGAAGAGGGTGGTGATGGGCGACACCAGTTCGGCTACGCGCGGGCCGGCCAACGGGCCTTCGGTGCAAAAGCCGTTGATAATATCGACGGACAACACGGCCACGTTTTCCGGCCGGCCGCCAATCGCCTCGGCAATCGTGATGTCCGGCAGGCCGTTCAGCCAATCGACGACGTAGTTCAAAAACGGGGTTGCGTTTTTAATTAAAGTTTGCGCGTTCATTAATCAGTCTCTCCATTTTATTCTATGTTTTGGTCATCCGTAGAGACACGATACATCGCGCCCCTGTGAGAAGTTCACCGCAGGGGCGGTTCGAACCGCCCCTGTCGTAAACAGATCCGCCCTGTTTCCGGTTTCAGAATTGCTCCCGCTATTTTTGTTATTTTTACATTAATAGGACTTACGCAGTTGCAACATTTTACCCCCCTCAGTCCCTGATGAAGAAACCGCTTCGCGCCCTCAAGCGGGGGGAATTAGCTCCTCCCCCGACACCGGGGGACGCGAAGCGGGGAGGGGGGTAAAACACCGTGATTTACCGCAACTGCGTAAGTCCTGATTAATGGAGTTTCAAAAAAATAAACCCGTCTACGGAAATAGCCGCCGGGCGCTGACTTCGGCCACAGCATCGGTTTTGAATTGGTACAGGCGGGCCGGCCGGCCCCCGGTCCGGCGATAGTACGGCGTCGGTTCCACCACATCGGCCTTACGCAATTTGCTCCTGAAGTTGCCTTTGTCAAGCGTTTCACTGAGGACAATCTCGTAGGCAATTTGCAATTCCCGCAGGGTAAACGTAGCCGGCAACAACTGGAATCCAACGGCGCTGTATTCCAGTTTGTAGCGCAGGCGGGTAATGGCGTATTCCAGAATGTGGTTGTGGTCGAAGGCCAGTTGCGGCGGTTGGTAAACCGAAAACCAGCCCACTTCGGCGGCATCGTCGCCGGCGACGGGAGCCTTGAGTTTGTCGACGCCCACCAGAGCCACGTAGGCCACGGTAATTACCCGCAGGCGCGGGTCCCGGGCCGGTTGCCCGAAGGTGTACAGCTGCTCCAGATAGACATCCGCGCGGTCAAGGCTGGTTTCTTCTTTCAACTCCCGATAGGCGGCTTCGTCCAGCCCCTCTGCCATGCGCACAAACCCCCCCGGAAAGGCCCAGTTACCCTCAAAGGGCCATTGTTTTCGTTTTATCAGCAATACCTTCAGGTGCGATTCGATGATGGAGAAAATGACAATATCGACGCTGACGGAGGGACGTTGGTATTTGTCCGGATTGTATGTTTGCGCTGTCTGTCCCATCGAAACCCCTCTTAGTGTAGTTTTCACACTAATTATATACCAAAAGAGCAACCCTGTCAAGCGCGGCGAGTTTAATTCATGTATTTTTCCCAGGCGTCGCGTGTTTCAAGGCTGGTGACGTAGACCATCGCCAAATATCGGGGTTGGGCGGGCGAGGTTGCCGGTTTCATACCGGCTTCAGCCGGGGTTCGATTCCCTTTTTTGCCGTTGCACCGTTTGCAGGCGGCCACCACGTTTTGCCACACGGTTTTGCCCCCTCTGGAACGGGGCAGCACGTGGTCAATGGTGAGGGCTTGTTTGCCGGGCTGCATGCCGCAATACTGGCAGGTGTAGCGGTCTCTCACCATCACCGCCCGCCGGGTGATGGGCACGCTAATTCGATACGGGATGCGCACATAATACACCAGCCGAATGACCAGCGGCACGGGTATCTTCAGCCGTTCAGAGCGTAAAACCGCCTCTGCCGCTTCAATAATTTCCGCTTTTTCCTTGAGCAAAAGTACGATGGCTCGCTGAATTGAAACAACACTCAAGGGTTCAAAAGAAGCATTCAATACAAGTACACTGCCCAAAAATGCGCCTCCGGTTGTGTTTCTGCAACCCCTGTTTGGTCAGAAAAATTATAACAAACTGACCAGAGCAGGTCAAATACCGTTTCCGTTTTCACGGATAGCGCTGCATTTAGTATTCGCGTCATTCGCGCTACAATATATGGAAGATGATTTCGGTATTTTTGCTCAAAAATAACCTGTTGCGTTTTTCACAGCCCCATGCTAAAATACAACCCTTCCCATCGAATCGCTTGAGGCGGGAAACACCGTCGTTTTCCACAGACAAGGGCGTCTCCTCTTATTATTGACCATATCAGGATGGAGGCTCCGCTATGCAATATGTATCTGCATCACCCGCTTCACCCCATAGTTGTTTGCCGCACGCGCCCCTGTACGACCCCCGTTTTGAACACGATGCCTGCGGCATCGGGTTTATTGCCTGCGCCGACGGTCGACCCCGGGCCGATATTTTGCCGATGGCCCTCACCTCGCTGGCTAATCTGGCGCATCGCGGCGGCATTCTGGCCGACGGCAAAACATCCGACGGAGCGGGTATTCTGTCGCAACTGCCGCATCCCTTCTTTGCCTACGAGCTG
This sequence comes from Chloroflexota bacterium, assembly GCA_024278015.1. GTDB lineage: Bacteria > Chloroflexota > Anaerolineae > 4572-78 > 4572-78 > JAJRUC01. The sequence continues at coordinate 488 of JAJRUC010000306.1, read as the reverse complement.
AAACGGGCCGGCATCAGCCCGCCCCCGGCGGGCCAACTGGCCGTCGGGCAGCTTTTTTTGCCCACCGACGAAACCGCCCTGCGCCGAAGTATGGCGCTGGTTGAGGCCGTCCTGTCCGGGCCGGAACCGGGCCTGACCCTGCTTCACTGGCGAACCGTCCCCCTCAACGAGCGCGTCCTCGGCCCCCAGGCGGAAGCCATTCGGCCCACCATCAAACAAATTCTGGTGGCCCCCCGCCACCCTGTGCCCCAAACCGATTTTGAACGCCGGTTGTACCTGGCCCGCCGCTTAATGGAACAACGCGCCCAGGCGGAAAACCTGCCCAAGTTTTACGTCTGCTCCCTGTCCAGCCGCATTATCGTTTACAAGGGGTTGCTGCTGGGCGACGACCTGGGCAAATTTTACACCGATTTACTCAACCCGCTGTTCAAGGTTGGGATGGCTACCTTCCACCAGCGATACAGCACCAACACCTTCCCCACCTGGCC
>JAJRUC010000305.1 GCA_024278015.1 Chloroflexota bacterium | reverse complement strand
CTCGTGAGGGGGGAGAATGTAACACTTCCCCCCGTCAACGGGGGGATTGAGGGGGGTAAAAAATGGCAAAGCCGCTCTAACTGGTAACTTTATCTCTGATGCCTGAGTAGTTACTGTTATTTTATGACGCGGTTGAGTATATATTACGTTGGCAACCAACTTAACAACGAAGCCAAAAATCATTAATTTTCTAAAGGGAGGATAGTGTGAAAAAAGAAACAACAGGTGCATTAATACTTTTGCTGATAGCGGTGTTTCTTTCCGGGTGCGGGTTGACGCCCCCAACCAGAGATGAGGCGTTACAAGAGCTTGCGCCTCAATTGGCTCAGGGGCAGGCCGCCGCTGTGGAGTCAACTGCCGTTGTCAAGGCTGCCGCCATCGAAGCCACGGCCATAATTAATGCTGCCGCCGTCGAAGCCACGGCCATTGCCAATGCCGGCCAAACGGAAATAGATGCTGCCGCCCCTGAAGTTCCAACCCCGGCCCCGGAGGCTCCGGTTCCGGATGCTGCCGCCGGCGAGGCGCTCTTCAGGCAACAGACCATCGGCGCCAATCCGGGCTGCAACACGTGTCACTCGCTGGAGCCTGACAAGGTGATTGTGGGTCCGTCTTTGGCGGGCATCGCTCCGAACGCCGCCGGCGACGCGGAGTCCGCCGGTATTTCCGTCGAAGAGATGTTGACGGAGATGATAGTTGACCCGAATGCCGAAGTGGTGCAGGGTTTCCAGCCGGATATTATGCCGCAAGACTGGGGCGCGGAACTGTCGGCCACGCAACTCAGCGACATCATCGCCTATTTGATGACGTTGCAGTAGAGAAACCTGTTTCAAAATCAGACGGGCCTGTATGACAGGCGGGAAGTTTTTAAATAACTGACAGTACATATAAAAGTTTAACAGACCGAGGGGCAGCGTAACGAGGAATCTCCGGTATTGTGGGCGAAATTGCCCCGAAACCGGAGATTCTTTCGCTCCTGGGACTCCGGGGGCTTTTTTTAGCGGTCCGTGTAGGCAAAGACCGTGCCTGCCCCGTCACCGGCGAACAACCAGCCGTTGGTCACGCTCAGGCTGGTTCTGGAGGTGGTCGCATCGGTTTGAAGCCGCCAATGCAAAGAGCCGTCCAGCGCGTTCAGGGCGATGATGTCGCCTTGCTGGGCCAAAAAAATCAAATCATCCCCCGCCCGCACCGGCCTGCCCAGCAAATAGTTAAAGCTGCCCCCGCCGATGTTGTATTGCCAGCGCGTTTCGCCGGTGGCGATATTCATGGCATGCACTACCGTATTCGCCGAGCCGAAATAAATGGTGTCGCCCACCCCGGAAAGGGAAGGAACCCAGTTGCCGGTGTCTTTTTGCCAAACCAACTCCCCTGTTTCAGCGTTCAGGCCGTTGACAAAATCCTGATAGGCGATGAACGCCACAAAACCGTCGGCGGCGTACAGAGCCTTCACAAACCCGTCCTCCGATTCATACCGCCACTGGAGCGCACCGTCGGCGGCGGACAGGGCGTACAGGCGCATCGGGCCGCCTTCGTCCATCTCGATGGTTGGGTCGGTGTAACTGCCCGCCACGTAAAGCAGGTTGGGGCCGCTATCAAAAGCGGGGGTTTGCAAAATATAATTTCCGGTTTCAAAGGCCCAGCGTTGCCGCCCGTCGGCGGCAGACAGGGCAAACACTTTGGCCCGACCATTGGGGTTGGCGGTGATGCCCGGCCCGACAAACGTAGTTACCACGTAAAGCGTGTCGTCTATCACCAGCGGCGACATTTGCACCTCAATGCCCAGGTCGGTTTGCCAGACTATTTCTCCCGATGCGGCCTCAAGGGCCAGTAAACGACCCCCTTCCAGCCCCACAAAAATCAGGCGGCCATCCGTTGCGCAGGAGCGTTCCCACACTCTGCCGGCGGGGGGGGCGTATGTCCAGCGGATAGTCCCGTCGGATATATCCAGCGCGGTCAACGGGCCGCCCAGCGGGGCAACGATGACGATGTCATCATTGACGGGCAACGGCGGGGCGTTGATGGGCGCTCCGGCCGGAAATGTCCAGGCCGGATGCAGATTGTCGCCATTCAGCGAGACAGGCCGGGGCGTAGCGGTGGCGGCAGGCGGGGTGGGGGGGGCGCTGCAAGCGGCGAAGACCAGCAGGCCGGCAATCGCCGGCCACAGCCAATTAATTCGGATGGGCGTAACGGAAAAAGCAGATATAAAATTTTTCACGAGTTACCCGTTTGGTTCGATGGAGATTTTTACGAATTTGTTTTTGCCGGGCGATGGATATGTTGCCATCATAGCCGCCGGTGTTATGTCTGTCAAATTGGTCGGCGGGCGGGCGCGCCGGAGACGTGACCTGCCTGGTCAAAACGAGATTTGAAGCAGGTCACGTCTCCGGCGTGATGGCTGGTCTGTTTTTTGCCCCCTCCCCAAAATTTGGGGGAGGGGAAGTAATTTTGAAACCTTGAAATTGACTTTACCCAAATGGTACAGACACCCCGTTCGGGGCACTTTGCCACAGCCGCGATAACTTTTCATAACGACTTGACATATTCGACCGGAAACCCTATAATTATTTTGATGACATGTGTCAATGGGTTGAAACCGGACGGTTTACAGGGAGTTGGAGGGCGG
>JAJRUC010000304.1 GCA_024278015.1 Chloroflexota bacterium | reverse complement strand
CTTAAACCGCATATCGGGGGTCGGTTGCCACAGACAAGGGTACGCCGTTGCGGGCGTGGCTCGCTCCTTGCGCCAATCGGCGAAAAACAGAGGCCGCTGCCGGGCCGCCCTTTTGCGCTCGTATTTGGTTTGGATGCCCAGCGTTTCGCGCCGCCAGGGCGTATCGGCTACCGGGCGCATCGCTTCGATGGCGGCCATATTGGTCAACATTTCCGACAGATACAGGGGCATATCCGTCGCCAGATGAAGTTCGCCGCCCACTTGCAGGCGGCTTGCCAGCAGGCCCAGCATCCACGGCGCAGCGTGCCGTCGATTGGCGTGTTTCTTTTTGGGCCACGGGTCGGGGAAGTTTAACCAGAGATGGGCCAAACTTTCCGGCTGAACGGCTTCCAGCAAAAAAGAGCGGGCATTAATGACGAACAGGGCTGTATTTTGCAGGCCGGCCCGCCGCACCCGCAGCGCTGCCCGCCTCAAAATAGCGCCGTCGTATTCCAGGCCAAGCCAGTTGGCGCCCGACTCCCGACGGGCCATCGCTTCCAGAAAATGGCCCAGCCCGGCGCCCACATCCAGATGAACGGGCGCATCCGGCAAGCGCAAAAGCGACCGCAGCGGCCGGGCGGTCAATTGTTCGCTGAGAAAGTAAGGATGTTCAGGATTAAAAGCCATGGTTTAACTTCCGGTACACTGAGTTGAGGAGAGATATGACGCACAATACAATTAATTATCAACGCATTATGCGCGAGCAAGGTTTCCGCGTAACGCCCCAGCGACAAATTATACTTGACGCGGTGTGTGAAGGGCAAGGACACACCACCGCCGAAGAAATCTATCGCCGGGTGCAAGCCAAAATGCCCGCCGTCAATCAGGCCACGGTGTATCGCGCGCTGGATTTTTTTTGCAATTTAGGGTTGGTTTTTTCGGCTGATGTCGGCATCGGTCAGAAAGTGTACGAGATTGCCGGCCAAACACCGCACCATCATCTGGTGTGCCAAACCTGCCACAGGGTAGAGCAAATCAGCCACAAGCTGGTGCAGCCCTTTTTTGACCGCATCGAACAGACCAACCACTTTCACATTCACACCGACCATCTGATTCTGTTCGGTATTTGCCAAACCTGTCAATTGAAGACGGCAAACGGTTTGGACGAAACAAGTCAAGCCGCCAAAATTACGTCTCAATCCGGGGCAAATGATGCCTTCGCCCGCCCATAGCAATAGCGATACGCTCCCCACAGGATAAAAATGGCGCTGCCCGTAACTGCTGCCCCAAAGGCGATTTCTCTGGCTGACAGGCCCAGACTATCCAGCGCGAACCCGGCTCCAAATGTTGAGGTTGCCGATGCGATGGTGAAAGCCGCCAAATCGAAGGCAAAAACGCGCCCCCGAAACCCGTCGGGTACGGTCATTTGCAGCAGCGCTGAAGAAAATACCCACAAAACCCCACTGCCCGCGCTGCGGAACATGCTCATCAACAGTAAAACCGGCAGGTTGGGCGACCAGGCTACCCCTAAAAAACCGAACACGCTCAGGGCAAAGGCAGCCGTAATGGCAGCGCGCATCGCCTTCTGATTTTCGGCGGTGTACTGTCTGGCAATAAGCGGGGCCAGCCCCGTACCAATACCGATGGCGGCGTAAATAAGCCCCAATGTCGCCGAACTGTTGCTGCCGATGGGGAAAATATTTTCTGCAAACTCAATTTGCACAATGTCGATAGCCCCAAAGCTCAGGGCGCCGGCGGCTTTGACAAAGGTCAACACCAGCACATGGGGCCGATACCACAGATAGCGCAAACCATCGATATAGCCGGCAAAGCCGTTTTGCTTTTGAGTGAGCGCGGGCTGTTCAGGGCGGGGAACCCGAATTTGATAAACCAGCGCCGCCGACAAGGCGAAGGTCACAGAATCGATGATGAAGGCAGAGCGGATGCCCAATGTGGCCGTCGCCAGGCCGCCCAGCGCCGCGCCAACAGCCAGCATACTGCTCCAGGTTGTCCCATCGAGGGCGTTGGCTGTGACCAGATTTTTTCGGGCCACCAGGCTGGGCATCAACGCTGAACGGGTTGGTTCAAAAAAGGCGCTGATGCTCAATTGCAACACGGTTAAGGCGTACAACAGCCACAAGTCACGCTCCGTCCGCACCAGCAAAAACCCTAAAACCACTCCCATTCTCAGCAAATCACTGATAACAAGGATTTTCCGGCGGTCAAATCGGTCAGCGACGACGCCCACCACCGGCCCCAACAAAAACGGCGGCAACATTCGAGCCACAAACAGCCCGCTTAAGGCCAGCCCGGAACCGGACATACCGGAAACCAGGGTGGCAGTGGCAATCAGGTTAAACCAGTCGCCCATTAAACTGATGACCTGGCTGAACCACAACCACCGGTACTGACGATTGTGCGTTAGCAAGGCAACATAGGGGCCAATCAATGGAATACGCATATCGTTACCTGACCGGGGGCTGAGGAGCAAAAACGGCAAAAGGGCGCGAAAGTGATTTCGCGCCCCTGCGGACAAACGCAATCATCATCTGAAATTTAGCGAACCCAGTTCCCGGACATATCTGCAGCGGGCGAATTGGAAATGTTGGTCGTTTCGCCGGAAGCCACATCGACAACATAGATTTCAACATTGCCGTCTGCATCGGTGTGGAACAGAATTTGAGAGCCGTCCGGCGACCAGTCGAAATCGCCCTGGGGAGACTCGGTGGCCGGGCTGTTGGTTAAATTACGCAAATTTTCGCCGTTGG
>JAJRUC010000303.1 GCA_024278015.1 Chloroflexota bacterium | reverse complement strand
CATCATCGACTCTTCCTCGACGCTGGGGATCATGGCCATCGCCGTGGCTTTGCTCATGATTGGCGGCGAATTCGATCTATCAGCCGGGGTCATGACCGGTACGGCTGGCCTGATAGCGGGTCTTCTCTCCACGCAAGCCGGGATGAATGTTTGGGCGGCTGCGGGCATCGCCCTCGTGTTCGCCCTGACCGTGGGCTATGTCAACGGTCTCATGGTGGTGAAGACCGGCCTGCCCAGTTTCATCGTCACTCTGGCTACATTCTTTATTTTGCGTGGGGCCAATGTGGGCGTTACCCGCCTGGTAACCAACCAGGTGCGCGTGGCCGGCATTGATAAAGTGCCGGGGTTTTTTGCCGCCCGCGCCTTCTTCAACACAGAAATATCGCTGTTCGGCGCCGCATTCCGAACCTCTATCATTTGGTGGATACTCTTCACCATTTTAGCCACGTGGATACTGCTCCGCACCAAATACGGAAGCTGGATTTTTGCCGTCGGCGGCGATGCAACAGCCGCCCGCAATGTGGGCGTGCCCGCCGAAAAAGTTAAAATCGGCCTGTTTATGACCACTGCATCCGCCGCATGGCTGGTGGGGATGATGAGCGACCTGCGTCTGCGCTCGGCGGTAGCCAGCCAGGGAATCGGCCAGGAATTTATCTACATTATTGCCGCCGTTATTGGCGGCAGCTTGCTGACCGGCGGCTACGGTTCAGCCATCGGGGCCGCGCTGGGGGCCACCATCTTCGGTATGGCCCGGGTTGGTATTGTTTTTGCCGGCTGGGATACAGACTGGTTCTTCTCCTTCCTGGGCATTATGTTGCTGGTGGCGGTCATCGTCAATAACTTTACCCGCAAACGGGCCGAAGCCGTGAATGTCGCCGTTGCCAAATCTCGCACAGAAGGTGAGGAGGAAGAATAATGGCCGACCAACAACCCATTCTCAAAATTCGAGACATCAGTAAATTGTTCGGCAGCGTCATTGCCTTAAGCCACGTCTCTGCCGAAGTCCATCGCGGCGAAGTAACCTGCCTGCTGGGCGACAACGGGGCCGGCAAATCAACCCTCATCAAAATTCTGTCCGGCGTTCACCAACAAACCGAGGGCGAATACTTTTTTGAAGGCCGGCCCGTCAGTTTTACTTCCCCCCGCGAGGCCCTTGACCACGGCATTGCCACTGTGTACCAGGATTTATCGCTTATTCCCTTAATGCCCATCTGGCGCAACTTCTTTTTAGGCTCTGAACCGGAAACAGGCCGGGGGCCGTTTCGGCGTTACGACGTAAATTTTGCCAAACAGACCGTCCGCGCCGAGTTGAAAAAGATGGGCATCGATATTCGAGACCCGGAGCAGTCCGTCGGCACCATGTCCGGCGGCGAACGCCAATCGGTAGCCATTGCCCGCGCCGTCTATTTTGGGGCCAAAGTCCTCATTTTAGACGAACCGACCGCGGCCCTGGGCGTTAAACAGGCCGGCACCGTGCTTAAGTACATTGCCCAGGCCAAAGCCAGAAATTTAGGCGTTATCTTCATCACCCACAACCCGCATCACGCTTACGCCGTGGGTGACCGGTTTATCATTTTGAAGCGGGGACGGACGCTGGGAAGCTGGAAAAAAGATGAAATCACTCGCGAAGAGATGATTAGAAGCATGTCCGGCGCCGATGAACTGGAGGCTTTGACCCACGAACTGGATGAACTGGCCCGGCGCAAAGTTGCAGAGCAACAGAGTCAAAACTAAAATGCGCATTGGGAGGGGGCTTGGCCCGGCAGCCGTCTGGCCGGCAATAATTGTGGCCGGGGTGGGGGCGTATCTCCTCGCTATGGCCTTGTCGAAAGCGGCTGTGAGCGCCCCCCGCCCCCGGCTCATCATTGATAACGCCTCGGTGGGGGCTGATTTGCAAACGCTGGCCGAAGAAACGTGGCTGCAATTTTTGGGCGCGTTTCCCGCCCAAAAGGGCTGCATGGGCGATGTGCGGCTTGAAGCCGGTCGTCAATTGGGCAGCCGGGCCGTCTACGCCCCGGAAACAGCTACCGTGACGGTACACGTGCCCGGCACGCCCGCCATGCTTAAAAGCGCCCTCGTTCACGAATGGGCGCATCACCTTGAATTTCAGTGCGCCGAACAGCAAACCATGCGCCCCGCGTTTTTGGCCGCGCAAACCCTGCCCGCAGATACGCCCTGGCGGCCCGCCGGCGCATCTGCCGCCATGCCAACCGGCCAATGGGCCGCCATCCCCTCTGAGCAATTCGCCGAAGCGGCCATCGAACTGGTGCTGGGGCATCGTCCCTTGCCCACCAAAGCAAGTTACAGTCGGGCCGCCCTGCGCGTTGTCGAAAACTGGGCAAACGACCCCTGAAGGAAATGAATACCGCAAAAGGAGATGCGTTTATGTATAAAAAAATTCTGGTTCCCGTCGACGGCTCCAAATACGCCGATGTAGCCCTTGACACAGCGATTAATCTGGCCCAACAATATCAGGCCGATATTTATCTTCTGCACGTCATCAGAAATTTATCGCTGCCCCAGGAAATTCTCGATATGATTGCCGCCGGAGAAATCACCGCCTCGCGTAT
>JAJRUC010000302.1 GCA_024278015.1 Chloroflexota bacterium | reverse complement strand
TTTTCGTCGGCCAAAATAGCCACCGAAGCGACGGTGTCGCCTTTGTACAGGCGCATCACCATAGCGCCCCGCGCCACCCGGCCCATCACCGGAATTTCAGCCACGTGGGTGCGAATCATTTTGCCGTCGCTGGAGATAATCGAGATGTCTTCATCCCCCTGAATAATGTGCATGTCAATGACAGGGCCGGTAATATGAATGGCTTTGGCCAGGGTGCGGGCGCCGCTGCCGTAACGCCCCTGTCGATTGTATTGTTCTATCGGCGTGCGTTTGCCCATGCCGTTGGCGGTGACAACCAGCACATAGCCTTGCGCCGGCACCACATCCATCCCGGCCAGTCTGTCGTCAGAGGCCAGTTTCATGGCGTTTACCCCCCCGGCGGCCCGCCCCACCGGCCGGACGTCGGTTTCGGCAAAGCGAATGGACTGCCCCTGTTTGGTAACCAGCAACAAGTCATCGTGGCCGTGCGTTAATTTTACCCAGCGCAATTCGTCATCGTCGTCCAGATTAAGGGCAATCAGCCCGCTGGGGCGCACCGCCGAAAACGCGGTCAGGTCTGTGCGTTTGATGCGGGCGTTTTTGGTGACCATCGTCAAGTATTCGGCGCTGTCAAATGAAGACACGGCCACGGTGGCGGTAATTTTTTCATCAGGATGAATATTTATCAGGTTGACGATGGAAATGCCTTTGGCCGTGCGACCGGCATCGGGCACGCGCCAAACCTTTTCAGAATACACCTTGCCTTTATCGCTAAAATACAAAATGGTGTCGTGCGTACCGGCCGCAAACAGAAAAATAACGTCGTCTTCATCGCGGGTGGTCATGCCGGTAATGCCCCGCCCGCCCCGGGCCTGACGTTTGTAGGTGTAAACGGGAACGCGCTTGATGTAGCCGCGCCGGGTAATTGAAATCAGGACCTGCTCATCTTTAATCAAATCCTCTTCGTTAAATTCGCCCACCGCTTCCGCAATAATCCGGGTGCGCCGGTCATCGCCGTACTTGTCTTTTATTTCCAGAATATCGTCCCTGACCAGCGCCAGTATTTTTTGAGGATGGGCCAACAGGTCTTCCAGATATTCAATCGATTTGACAATATTCTGATATTCATCTTCAATTTTTTGACGTTCCAGCGCGGCCAGCCGTCTGAGTTGCATATCCAGAATAGCCTGGGCCTGGACATCGGTCAGGCCGAAGCGGCTCATCAGCCCGGCGCGGGCGTCATCCGCGCTAGCGCTTTGGCGGATGGTCTGGATAACGTCGTCCAGATGATTGAGGGCGATACGCAATCCTTCCAGGATGTGGGCGCGTTGTTTGGCCTTGCCCAAATCAAAGCGGGTGCGGCGGGTAATGACTTCCTGCCGGTGTTCGATGAATATCCGCAGGGCCATTTTCAGGGGCATCAGGCGCGGTTCGCCGTTGTACAGGGCCAGCATGTTCATGCCGAAGTTGCTTTGCAGGGCAGTGTATTTATAAAGCTGGTTAAGGACTCGTCTGGGTTGGGCGCTGCGTTTCAGTTCAATGATAATCGCCATGCCGTTGCGGTCTGATTCGTCGCGCAGGTCAGAGATGTCTTTCAGGCGGCCGGCCTTCACCAGTTCGGCGATGCGCACAATTAAATTGGCCTTGTTAACCTGATAGGGGATTTCTGTGACCACAATGCGATAGCGATTGTTTTTCATTTCCTCAATGTTGGCGACGGCCCGCATAGTGACCGCGCCTTTGCCGGTGGCGTAAGCCTGAGCCAGGTCATTGCCGCCCAGCACCAGCGCCCCGGTGGGGAAATCAGGGCCTTTGACAAATTGCATCAGGTCGTCAACGGTCACATCATCGATGGTATCGTGGTTGTCAATTAAATAGACTATCGCCTCGCACAGTTCCGTCAGGTTGTGGGGCGGAATGTTGGTTGCCATGCCCACCGCAATGCCGCTGGAGCCGTTCAGGAGCATGTTGGGGATGCGCGTGGGCAAAACCAGCGGTTCTTTCAAGGATGCGTCAAAATTATCCTGCCAATCGACGGTGTTTTTGGCGACATCTACCAGCATTTCACCGGCGATACGGGCCATCCTCGCTTCGGTGTAGCGCATGGCGGCGGGGTTATCGCCGTCAATCGAGCCGAAGTTGCCTTGCCCGTCAACCAGCATGTAGCGCAGCGAAAAATCCTGGGCCATGCGGGCCATCGCAAAATAAACCGCGCTGTCGCCGTGGGGATGATATTTACCCAGCACATCGCCCACAATTCTGGCGCTTTTGCGGTACGGCGTTCCGGGCCGATTGCCCATATCGTACATGGCGTACAAAATCCGGCGATGAACCGGCTTCAGGCCGTCTCGCGCGTCTGGCAGGGCGCGGCTGACAATAACGCTCATGGCGTAATCCAGATAGGCCGTCCGCATTTCTTTTTCAATGTCAACTTGCCTGACTTTGCCTAAATTATCAGGTTGGGTTATTGCTGCTGCATCTTCCATACTATGCGCTCCATTGAAAACAGGCGTAATTTCTGTGTAAAAGGTTATGCGTTTAACCCAGCAATTATACCTGATTCAGGCCAATTATGCCATTTATGTTGGTCTGGAAAACAGCCCGCACAAAAGGCCGGGCAGATTTTCACTACCCGGCCTTTAACGCGCCACAAGAAGACTTTCGCCTAAAATGTATTGGCGATGGCTTCGCTGAACGACGTGAGCGTCAGCCGCAGCCGGTCAATGTAGCCGGAAAATTCCGTCTCGCTGATATTCAGGGCAATGGGCACATCCAGCGCCAGATCGATGGTGGTGTCAATGGAAATTTTCCGGTCGATGGGCACCAACACTTCCATATTCACCGGCACATCCAGCTTCACCGGAATGGAAACATCAATGGGCACGTCAACGCCAAAATCGGGCATTTTGATGAAGATTTGCGTCTGGATTTTATCATCGATGGGGATGGTGGTGTGGATGGGCACTTTGATGGTGTCCTTAAAAGGAACTTCGGTTTTGATGGGAATTTTCTGGTTAACCGGAATGGTGATATTAATGGTGGTTTGCTGAAATTCACTCAGGTCGGCCACGGCCTGGGTCATGGCCAGGTCGGCCATTTGAGCCATTTCCTGCACCTGCCGTTGAAAAGAGAGCCATTGCCAGACCAGAACAACATTCAACGCCAGCGAGGCAATGACCATCACCGTTAAAAACGTTAAAAAGCCCTTTGTTTGATTGCTCATTGTGCGCCCTCCTCCATATATGGCCCGGCCCGTTCCGCCGCCGATGGCCCAAAACATGTGAACTTCATCGCCCGGCTGCAAAACATAATGGTCATCGTCAACTTCCATGCCGTTGACGGCCACCGAACAGGGCCGGTTTATTTTTAAATGCTGTTTCAAATCAACGACGGTTGCCCCCGCCGGCAGGGCGCAGGTGGCCCGGCCTTTGGCCTTGGGGGGCAAACAGTCTCTTAAGGTTGAGTGCAGTTTAACGCGAATTTCCATCGGCTAATCCCAGGTAAAGTGGAGGCGTTCGCTTTCCGGGCTGACGGGCACGCTGCTGCCGTCCGGCTTTACTTCTTCCACATAAACGTACCAGGTGTGGTCAAATTCCGGGCCGTCGGCATCGTGATACAATTCGATGGGCACAGTCCAGGTTGTGTCTTTGACATTTGCGCCCCGATAAACTATCTCTGCATTGTGCCGGTAAATGACGCGCACGGCGTATTGCTCGTTGCCGGCCAGTTCGCCCACCGGCTCCCATTTCAATTCGATGGTATTGCCTTTGATGAACACGAAATCCGTAGCCGGCGAGGTTAGCACCGGGGCGGCATATTTAAAGCCGCTGGTGGGCGTGGGCGAAGGCGCGGGCCGGGCCGGCGGGCTGGTGGCTGCCGGGGTAACGGTGGCCGTGG
>JAJRUC010000301.1 GCA_024278015.1 Chloroflexota bacterium | reverse complement strand
CTTCGGGCCACAGGACCAGATCGGTCTCGGGCAACAGCAGCGTGCGGGAGGCCAGATCCCGAGCCGTTCGCTCCAGCCGGTCCGGGGTCCACTTCAAATCCTGGGGCGTGGCCGGGTTGAGGATAAGGGGCAAATAGACGTTGTATTGCGGCTGGCCCACCAGCGTCACCTCAATATCGGTGTTGTTGTCAATCACGCACTCCAGTTCATCCCCGGCGATGCGCACGGTGTTGGTGATGCGCGGCGGCGGCAACAGCGAGCCGCTGCCGTCTCCAAACCCGCTGAAGGGGAAGGGGTCGTTCACCCGCACCCGCAGGTCAAGCCACACGCCCATATTGGGCGACAGGCTGGTGACGGTATAAATGTAGGTATTGCCGCTCACGGGCTGCCAGTAGGCCGGGCCGAGGAAGGTGGTGTGCGCGGGCAACGTTTCGGTGATGACCACATTGGTGGCCGTCCCCGCCCCAAAGTTGAAGGCGGCAATGGTGTACGATACCACATCGCCGGGGTCAACGTACACATTCTGCGGGCGGCGAATCTTCGTCGCGTCAAAGGATGGCGCCTTGAGCCACCTCACCGGCCCGTATCGGGTCTCAAAGGCGTTGACCGCGCGCAGAACCTGACCGGCGTCAAAATCCTTGACAATGCGCAAATCCGGGGCGGTGTGGTTGATGGTGGTGGTGATGGACGCCTCCAGACCGATTGGCTCCAGCCGGACGGTGTTGACAATTTCCGTAACCGATGACGGGATGGCCGGGTCAACCTGCGCCCAAAAGGGCGTGGCGTTGCGCTGCCCGCCGCTGATGATGGGCAGGGTGTGGCTGTACACCCCGCCGCCCAGGTTCAGCCATGTGCCATCAACCGGCCCCATGAAGTTGGTGTTGGCGGGCAAAAAATCATTCAGCCACATGCCGCCCGCCGCCACCGTGGCGGTGTTGGTCACAAAAATTTGATAATCAATCAACTGGCCGGGTACGGCGCACAGCAAATTCCCGTCAGACTTCGCCAGCTCAAAATCAATCTGCACCCCCAGCAAATCGGTATCCACGCTGTCGCAGTTGTCGTTGGGGAAGATGTCCGTTCCGGCAGAAAAGACGCACACTTCGTTGGTGGTGGTGGTAGTGATGGGCGGAATGTTGAAATTCGCCATCACCTGAAACTTGACGGACGCGCCGCCGTTGGCCGCCATCGGCCCGACGTTGTAGGTGTACACCCGCCCGCCGGCGGCAAACCAGCCCTGCGCCCCCACCGGCCCGATGAAGGTGGTAGACAGGGGCAGCGTTTCAGAGATGACCACGTTGGTGGCCGGGTCTGTGCCGGCGTTGACCACGTTGATGGTGTAGGTAAAGACCTGCCCGGCATACGCCACCGGGCTAACATCGGTGGCCCCCAGGCCAATATCGTCATTTTTGACCACCACCAGATTCACCCCGCACAACACCTGAATAGTGGCCGTAGCCACATTGTCGCTCAAATCGGTTTCGCCGGTGGTGTTGGTGATGCTCACCGTGTTGACCAAACTTTGATTGCACACGCTAATGGCCGCGTCGCTGCGAATTTGGCTGGTCAGCACAAAAGTAGCGCTCATCCCCGGGGCCACCGTCCCCAGCGACCACGTGACCACCCCGGTGCCGGTAACAGGGGTCAGGCCGCTGGTATCGCTCAGGTAATTGGTGTAAGCCGGCAGCGCATCCCGCAAATAAACGTTATCGGCGGGGTAAACGCTGGTGTTGGTGTAGGCAATGATGTGCGTCAGCAGCGAGCCGGGGATGCTGTTTTGGGTGGCCGGCAGTTTGCTGATTGCCAGATTAACCGGATTGCACTGCAAGGCCGTTTGCACGGTCACAGAGTTGTCAGCGGGGTCCAGGTCGGTTTCATCGCTGCCGACGGTGGCCGTGTTTTGGGTGCTGGTCACGGCGCACGACAGGTCATGCGCTACCTGCACCACAAAGGTGACGGTGATGCCGCCGGTCAACGCCCCGCTGCTGCCCGCCAGCGAGGCCCAACTGAGGGTATATTCGCCGCCGGGGGTCAACGCCCAGCCGGGGGTGCTGCGGCCCGGCGCAAAGGCCGTGTCGGCCGGAACGGTCTCGGTCAGGATAATGTTGTTGGCGGTCAGGTTGCCCAAATTGTACACATTAATCGTATAGGTGATGAAGCTCGCGGCCTGCGCGGGCGGGTCGGCGGGGGCCAGGCCGTCATCTTTCACTACGCGCAAATTCACCCCGCTGCGCAGGGGGATGACCGCGCTGTCGCTGTTATCCGACAAATTTTGCTCGCCGCCGCTCCCGGCCGCAAAGACGGTGTTGGTCACCGCGCCCGGCGTGGGGATGAGCGAAATCGCGCTATCGCTGATTTGAGCCGAAAGGACAAATGCGCCGCCGCTGTGCGCGAGCAAGGGGTTGGGGCTGACCGTCCATGTCAACACGCCTGCGCCCACCACCACCGGAAAGCCGCCGGTATCGCCAACGTAAGTTGTTTGGGCGGGCAGGGCATCGGTGATGACCACGTCCGGGGCCGAATAATCTTCGGTATTGCTGTATTCGATGCTGTAGGTCACAATCTGGCCCGGCACGGCCCACGGAACCACCGTCGATTTGGTGACGGCCAGGTTGTAGCAAATAATTTGCGGCGCGGTGGCCGCCCCGGCAGTGGACGAGTTGTTCGCCGTCGAGGTTTCGGGCGTGGTGGTGGCGATGAAGGCGGTGTTGGTTAAAAACGCGCCGGTGCAGATGGCGGCGTTGGTCGAAACCGGATAATCAACGGTGAAGCGGTCGCCGGGGTTGAGCGCGGCCCCGCTGACCAGGGTATCGATGCTGCCGTCCACGGGGTTCACATCGGTGATGACCACGCCCTGGGCCACGGCGCTCCCTTCGTTGGAATAGACGATGGTGTAGGTTACGGTTTGGCCCGGCGACACGGTTCCGCCCGGCCCAATTTTGCTGATAGCCACATCGGCGCACACGATGCTGGCGTTGACCCCGTTGGCGCTGTCGGTGAAGGTGTTGTTGCTTAAATCCGAATCAAGGGTGCTGGTGCCGATGGCGGCCTGGTTCGACAAACTGAAGCCGCCCGGCGTACACGACACGCCCCCCTGCCCCACATCTCGCACCTGGGCCACCACGGTAATTGAGCCGCCGGCGCCCGGCCCCAACGAGCCAACCGCCCATTCGATGACCTGGTCGGACGGGGTGGGGCTGGCCGGGGTGCGGGGGTAGCCCTGGCCCGGCCCGTCGTCTGACACCCAAAAGACCTCGCCCGGCAACGTATCGGTGACGACGACGTTGGCGGCGGCCACGTTGCCGTTATT
>JAJRUC010000300.1 GCA_024278015.1 Chloroflexota bacterium | reverse complement strand
GGGGGGGGAGGGGTGGTGAGGGGGTGAAAATGCAACTCTGCAACTTTGAAACTTGAGACCTTGACTGTGAAACCCGAAACCCGAAACCCGCCTGCTGAAACCTTCGTCATCATCATCCTTGCCCTGCTGCCGCTGCTCTTTTTTTGGCGAATCATTACCTTTAACCCCGCCGACCGCATGGCGATTAAAGCGGGCGATTTTACCGAACAATACTTTCCGTTGCGAGCCTTCAGCGCCACAGAATGGGCCGCCGGGCGGGCGCCGCTGTGGAATCCGGCCCTGTTTGGCGGCATGCCCGCCCTGGCCGATATTCAATCCGGGGCGTTGTATCCGCCGCACGTGCTGCAAGCCCTTGTTTTGGGCCGGCTGGGCAAAGGCTTTCCTCTTTCTGCGCTGGAATGGCAGGCAATTTTGCATTTTTCACTGGCAGCAATTGGCGCGTATCTGCTGGGCAGGTATTGGGCGCGGCGGGCCGGGGCCGGCCGGCGGGCCGCCCGCTTGATGGGTTTGGTGGTTTCAGTGACGTTTACGTACAGCGGCTATTTAACCGGCTTTCCGGTGCAGCAATTGACTATTTTGCTCACAAGCGCGTGGCTGCCGTGGGTAATGTGGACGCTGGCCCGCACCTTTGACGCGGTAGCAGACGGCCTGCCGCTGCCGGTATCGCTGGCGCGGGCGGGCTGGGCATCGGCGGCTTTTGCCATGTCAATTTTGGCCGGACACCCCCAAACAGCCATGTACATTTTCTATTTGATGGCGGCGTATGGGCTGTTTCAAATTCAAAATTCAAAATTCAAAATTCAAAACGGCAAACCGGAATCACCAATCGCCAATGTCGCGCATCGCGCATTACGCATCATAATTCACGGCGTAGTCATCGTCGCCCTGGGTAGCTTGATGGCCGCCGCGCAATTGCTGCCAACCCTGCAATTTATCAGTCGTTCCCTGCGCGCCGATTTGTCGTTTGGCGATGTGTCGCAAGGATTGCCCTTAAGCGAGCTGGTTTCGGTGTTGTATCCGGGCTATTTTGGCGGGTCGCCGGAGTATGGGGGCGTTTTTTTGTTGCTGCTGGTGGCTGCGGCGCTGGTTTTGGGCCGCCCCTTGTGGCGAGGACGCATCTTCTTTTGGCTGGGTGTGGCTTTGCTCTCGCTGGCGCTGGCTTTCGGGGCGAATACGTTTGTGTATCCGTTTGCTTATTTGGCTTTGCCCGGATTTGACGCTGTGCGCCGGCCGGAACGGGTCTTTTTGCTGTACAGCTTTTCGATGGCGGTTTTGGCCGGCTACGGCGCGTTGGCCCTGGCCATGCCCTTTCCGAAACCCATGCAATCGACATGGAAAAAATTTGAGCGGAACGCCCGGCGGGTGGGCGCGGTGGCGTTGGCCCTGACCGGCCTGTTTGTTTACGGCGCGGTGGCGGCCAACATTCGGGGTGATGACCCGAATCTGTTCAACGGCGTGTTGCGGCATCACATTTTCGGCTTGATTATTTACGCGGGGGCGTTGCTGCTGCCGGCCTTGCGCCCCCGCCGACTGTGGCGGCGCGGCTGGGGCGTGGCCCTGATTGCCGGCTGGCTGGTCTTCAACCTGTTCACCGTCAACTGGCAGTTTAATCTGGAGCGTCGCCCCCCCGCCGAACCGTTCACCCCGGTGGGGGTCAGCCGGTTTGTGATTGAGCGCGTGGCAGCGTTGCCCCAACCCGCCCGAATCTCTGGTGGGGGGCTGTTGCCGGGGGGCAACAACACCGCCTCGGTGTACCATTTGGAAGATATTACCGGCAATACCCCCCTGCAACTGGCCGATGTGGCCGCTTTCGCCGGGCAAATGCCGGCGTGGCGATTTTGGCAGTTGATGAATGTGCGCTACGTGGTTGACGAGCGCGACATTGACGGGCCGGGGCTTATCCGCCGGTTTGAGGCCGACGGCCTGAAGGTGTACGAAGTGGGCGACCCCTTCCCCCGCGCCTGGCTGGTGCATCGGGTGCTGCGGGGGGATGATTGGGCTGCGCTGGCCGCAGATGAAACCGATTTGAAGACAACCGCCCTGCTGCCCGCAACGGGGAAAATCGGGCCATTGTCTGAGCCGGGGGGGGCATCGGCGGCGGTGGTGGTTGAGCCCGCGCCCGGCCGGTTGGCGGTGGATGTGGCGGCGGCGGGCGATGGCCTGCTGGTGTTGAGCAATATTTTTTACCCCGGCTGGCAGGCCACGCTTGATGGGCAGCCGGTGGAAATTATTCGCGCCGACGGTATTTTGCAGGGAGTGTTTGTGCCGGCGGGGGCGCATCGGGTGACGCTGGCGTACAAGCCGCGCACGGTGCGGTGGGGCAGTTGGCTTTCGGTGGGGGGGCTGCTGTTGGCGGCTGGATTAATTTTTCGCAAAAAACAATAGGGGCGCGATGCGTCGCGCCCCTGCGCAGGTTCTGTTTGGCGATGCAGGTTACGTCTTCAGTGTGACCCCCCGGCAGACGCTACTTAACGCGGTGGGTTGTGCCGGACAAAATTCCCTGAATATCCTTGAAGGGTTCGTGCAGGGTAATGCCCCCCCGGCCAATTGAGTAGGCCCTAATATCTTTGGCGTGATGGCTGCCCCGCATTTTAAGGATGGTCAGGGCGCGTTGCATGGCGCTGTCTACTTCCACATAGCGCATCAAAAATACGGAGTCTACCACAAAGGGGAGCGATGGCATCCGCCCGTCTTTGGGCTTGCTGATGTTGGCGTCTTCATCCAGCAGCACCGAAGTGATACCTTCTCTTTTGAGGGCGTTGATGAGGATGTTGTATACCTCGCGGAGTTTGACGGGGTCGTCGGTGAAGCGCTTGATTTGGGCCGCGCTGTCAATGACGGCCCGGGTGGGCGATATGTTGCGCAAGGCTTCAGACAGGGGGCTGTCGGGCTGTTGCAGGCTATTTAAAAAAACGCCGGGCGAGGTGAAGATAATTTGCAGCATACCTTCGGCCTGAAGTTTTTCCAAATCCCAGCCCAGCCCTTTGGTATCTCTAATCAGCGAGGCGGGAAATTCTTCAAAGGTCACCAGAATTCCCGGTTCTCCTGCCTGAATACCGGCCTGTAAAAATTGCAGGCCCAGCGTGGTTTTGCCCACGCCGGGCGCGCCGCTGATGAGGGTAGCCGTGCCTTCAATAAAGCCGCCGCCCATCATTTGGTCCAGCGTCGGTTCTCCTGATGACAATCGTTTTCGGGTTGCAAATTGCGCCATGGATTCTCTCGCTTTTTTACGAAATATGAACAGCCTGTTAAAATTGTAACATAATATGCGCTTCTACGCCAAGTTGTCGGGCCATATTTGGAGGGCCGAAATTTAGCCCTGCAACAATTTCATCAATTCCTGTTCTGTTTCTTCCGGGTCAAATTTCTTGAAGAGCGGGGCCGGTTTGCGCAACGGCTGTCCGGGCGCAAGGGCACTTGGCCGCCATGCCCCGATGCCGGCTTCCGGATGATAAATCAGGGCGGTGTGCTTCCGCGACTTTTCGGCGTATTCCCGCTGTTCCAGTTCGCCGAACAGATTGCCGTCGTAGCCCAGATATTCGTGAACCTTTTGCGCGGTGAAGGGCAGGAAGGGGGCAAAAATCGTTTTCAAACTGTCGATGACCTGCAAGATGACGAAGACAGTGGTGGCGGCCTCCTGCCGGTCTGTTTTGATGGTCTTCCACGGCGCTTTGCGGTCAAGATAAATATTTGCGGCCTGGGCCAGCTTCATGGCCGCTTGCTGGGCCGCCTTGAATTTTGTGGCGGCCAGCAAGCCGCCCACCGTATCGAACCCGGCTTCAACGGCGGCTAAAATCTCGCGGTCAAGGTTGCCCAACTTACCGGGCTGCGGCGTAGCGCCCTCAAAACGTTTGTAGCAAAAGCCCAGCATTCGGTTAACCAGATTGCCCCAGGTGGCAACCAGTTCGTCGTTGTTGCGGCGAATGAAATCATCGAACATAAAATCGGAGTCCCGGCTTTCGGGGGCGATGGCGTTCAAATAATAGCGCACCGGGTCAGGGTCAAAGCGGGCCAGAATATCGGGCGCCAAAATGGCAAAATTGCGGCTGGTGCTGATTTTTGCGCCGGTCATGGTCAAATATTCGTTTGAAACCACGTCATACGGTAAATTCATCAGCCCGTCGCCGTCGCCGGCGTACAGCATGCGCCCCGTTGCCAGCAATTCGCCGGGCCAGATGATGGCGTGAAACGGAATGTTGTCTTTGCCCATAAAGTAGCAGGTTTTGGCGGCGGAATTGTACCACCAGTCTTTCCAGGCGTTGGGCGTGCCGTTGTTGGCCGCCCATTCGATGCTGGCGCTCAGGTAGCCGATGACCGCCTCGAACCAGACGTACAGCCGTTTGGTGCCGTATCCCTCCACCGGAATGGGGATGCCCCAGTCAATATCGCGGGTGATGGGCCGTCCGCGCAGCCCTTCCTTGACATAATTTTTGCTGTAATTGATGACGTTGGGTCGCCAAAATTCTTTGTCGTCTTCCAGATAGGCCAGAATTTGGTCGCTTAATTTGGCTAAATCAAGGAAGAAATGCTCTGTTTCGCGTAGCTCAAGGACCGAGTTGTCCATTTTGGCGTGGGGGTTGATGAGTTCGGTCGGTTCCAGCAGGGTTTTGCAATTGTCGCACTGGTCGCCCCGCGCCGAATCGTAGCCGCATTTGGGGCATGTGCCTTCAATGTAACGGTCCGGCAG
>JAJRUC010000299.1 GCA_024278015.1 Chloroflexota bacterium | reverse complement strand
TCGCCGCCCGATACAGCCCCCCCACATCGCGGGTCAGGCCGGTGCCCAGCATGGCATCAATCAGAATATCGGCATGGGCCACGTCTATCCGCGCAGTATCCACGGTTTCCAGGCGTTTCATATTGATGGACAAGCCGGCGACGATGTTGAAATTCAATTGGGCCGCGCCTTTGAATTTGGCCGGGTCGCTCAGTAAAAAAACCGTCACCCGCGCCCCGTTGGCATGAAGGAGGCGGGCCATTACCAGGCCGTCGCCGCCGTTGTTACCGCCGCCGCAAAAAATCAGCGTCCGCTTGCCGCTGATGTCTGTTTTTTGCCGTAAAACCGAGCAGGCGGCCAGCCCGGCGTTTTCCATCAGAAGCGCGGCGGCAATGCCGTATGCTTCGATGGCTGTGGCATCAAGCCGCCGCATTTCCGCCACGCGACTGACTTTCATTGGGCAATTCTCCTTTCTGTAAACCTGCGCCTTAACGGCATTATCAACTTGCCAAACTGGACTTTTAGCCTATAATATTTAATGGATGAAGCGAGGCCAACAGCTTTCAAAAAAAGCCGGATTGTGCATGAGTCTCAAACAGAGGCCGCCTTCCGAAACAATTAAATTTCAAAGCCCCAGCTTCCCCGGAAGCCCTGTAACGCAGGGCTTCTTTTTTTTGCGTGCAACTATTATCAAATGTGATTTTATTGTAGCACAATCCGGCCCGGAATCAACTCATTTGCGGGTTGCCGATGGCGCACGCCCGCAATCGATAGCTTTCCGCGCCATCGGGGAGTTGCGTCAGTTCCACCTGCGGCTCAACGCCCCCGGCGGCCCGGGCCGCCGCCACCGCTTCGTCTGAGATGACCTGCCGGGCAAAGGCCAGCGCCTCCGCCAGCATCGGAAAGCGATGGCGTTTGTCTTCGGTTTGGACGTAGTAGCCCACCAGATGCGCGCCGTGCATCTGCGAATAAACCCACGCCTCGCGGCAAACCATTACGCTGCCGGCCACCGCGCCCACGGCGTTGGCTACCTGATAATGCGGCGGCAAAATCAAATCGGCCTGAAGCAGTTCGGCCACGGGGGGCAAAAAGACGGCGGCGGGCGCGCCGATGCCGATGATGGGTATCTTCAGCGAAATCTGGCTGCCCAGATAAGGATGTTGCCGGTAGAGGCTTTCTTCAAACAACCACAGCCCCAGGTCGTCGGTTTTGGCGTAAAACGGCTGCCGTTTGAGGGTTTGATTGCTCAGGAAAGACACCACTTCGGCGGCGATGCGCTCGGCGAACATGGTTTTGGTGTTCCGAATCAGCTTATCCACCGGCATACCCAGCAGCCGGGCCATAAATTCGGCGGCGATGCGGGCCGCGTCGCCGGCCCAGGGAGCGTATTCGCCGGTCAGATGCAGCAGGTCGGTGGGGGTCAGGGCCGCCCGCCCGATGATTTCCTGCCTGAGCAACGATTGTCCATCGAACTGGATGGGATGAATCACGTTTATCGCTTCCAGAATGGCGGGCAGGGCCATCGGCCCATTACCCAGCATATCCACAACCTGACGGCTGCGCGCGTTTTGGATGAACCGGCGCGGCTTTCGCTGCAAAAACCAGTATTCCACCTGCTCCGGCGAAGGGCGTTTGCCGGCCCGGCTTTTGAGGCCGCGCAAATCTTCGGCCACGGCCGGAAACTGATGGGCCAGGTACGACAGGGGCGTTACGCGAATTGGCCCCAGGGTCAGGCGGCTTTCCATATCCAGGCCAATGAGACTATCGCCGCCCAAACCGATGGAACGCACGTGGGCGGCGCGCACGGCGGTGCTGTATTGGCCCACGGTCGCGCCTTCTTCCCGCACGTTCACCTTGCCGCCGTCCACCACGGCCAAGTCGGTGGTGGTGCCGCCCACATCAATGACCAGGGCTGTGTCTTGCCGGGCCAAAAAATACCCGCCGATGGCGCTGGCCGCCGGGCCGGAATGGACGGTTTCCACGGGGCGTTTGTCGGCCACACCGGCCCGCATCAAAGCCCCGTCGCCGCGCATCACCATCAACGGGGCGGTGATACCCCGTTCCCGTAATGATTGGCGCATTGAGGTGACGAAATCGTTTAAAATGGAAAGGAGCGAGGCGTTGAGGGTGGCGGTGGTGGCCCGTTGCACAGAATTGAGTCGGGTGGCAAGCTGATGCCCCAGCACCACCGGCCGGCCGGTGGCGGCGGTAAGGGCCTGCCAGGCCTGCTCCTCGTGCGCAGGGTTGAAGGGGCTGAAATAGCCGGAAACGGCAAAGGCTTCCACCTTGTCTTGCAGCAATTTGGCCCGTTGCAGCAAGGTTTCCACATCGAGCGGAGCCTGTTCGTGGCCGTGCAGGGTGTGCCCCCCCCGAATGTATTCAAATTTGGGGGTGGCGAATTGTTCTTCAAACTGAAAGCGACGGGCCAGGTCCGGGTCGTAACCCAGCAAAAACAGGGCCACGGGCCGGCCTTTGCCTTCGGCGATGGCGTTGGTTGCCAGCGTGGTGGAAATAGCCACCAGTTTGATGCGGGCCGGGTCGTCCGGCAGCAGGGCATCAAGCGCCTCCAGAATACACTGCCTCAGGTTGTGGCGGGTAGTGAGGGTTTTGGTGGTTTGCAACACCTCCCGCGAATGATAATCGAGCAGCACGCCGTCAGTATACGTGCCGCCGGTGTCAATGCCCAGTACCAGGTCGGTCATAAGTGCGCCTCCGGGGGAAATGCCCCCTCCCACGCCTGCGGCGTCCCCCTCCCCCTGCAAGGGGAGGGCCGGGGAGAGGGTAAAATTTTACCGCTCAAACCTGGTTCCTGCCCGCGCCGCCCTACCCGGTGGGCGACAGGCTCATAGCGGTCACGTAACGCATATTAAATTCGGGGTCAAGGTCAAGGTCCACTTGTTCGGCGCGGACGGCCAGCGATTCCGCCAGGGCAAAACCTTCATCAGAGAGGAACATGGCCGCGCCGAAACCGGCCCCGTTTGCCACCGTTTCCACCCGGCTGCGGTCTACGGGCGGAATCATACCCAGGCCCAGAATTGAATCCACATCAACCTGCCCGCCAAATGAGCCGGTCAAAATAACGCGCTGCAAATCTTCAGCCCGCAAGCCCAGTTGGGCCATCAAAATATCCACCGCCGCCCGAATGGCCCCCTTCGCTTTTTGCAATTCCCGCACATCCCATTGCGACAGGCTGATGGCGCCGTCCGGCGTTAAGGCAAACTCTCTAACGCCATGTTCATCCACAGAAAACCGGTCGGCAAAAATGGGCGGATTGACCGCCATGCGCCCGCCGGCCTCGATGACGCCGGCCCGGCGCAGGGCGTCGATGGCGCTGAGCAGGCCGGAGCCGGTCAGGCCGATGGGGGCTTCACCGGCGATGGTTTCCATAACGATGTCGTCCCCGTCGATTGCCAGTTTAACCACCGCGCCATCAACGGCGCGGGAGCCGCACGAAATGTTGACCCCTTCAAAGGCCGGCCCGGCGGCAGTCGAGGCGGTTAAAATGCGTTTGCCGTCTGTGACCATCACTTCGCCGTTGGTACCCAGGTCAATGGCGGCCATCGGCCCGGCGGGTTTATCGAAGCCGAAACAGGCCAGGCAGGCCAGGGCGTCGGAGCCGACAAAGCCGCCGATAATGGGCGGCAGCATCACTTGCGCGCCGTCGGGAAAAATATCGCCCATCAGGTAGTTGGCCTGTCGGATTGACTCCTTGCGGCTGGGTTGAAAGGGGATGACGGCCAGGGTGTCGATGGGCAATTTTGCCAGCAGATGATGCATGGCTACGTTGCCGACGATGGTTACGCGCTGCACGCGCTTGAGGACGGCGGGAGCCAGTTTCAGGGCATCGACGGCCTGATTGATGGAGGCCAAAGCCAGGCGGTGCAGGCGGTCGGCG
>JAJRUC010000298.1 GCA_024278015.1 Chloroflexota bacterium | reverse complement strand
TTTCACCCCCTCCCAGCCTCCCCCTAACAGGGGGAGGAGCTGTTTCCCCCCTTAAAAAGGGGGGATTAAGGGGGGTGTTTGGTTTTATTCAGGTGATTTATGACCCGTATCATTATTTTTGGCGATTTACACGCTAACTGGGAAGCGTTGCTGGCTTTGCAACAGGCCGAGCGCCGGCCCGATGCCATCCTCTGCCTGGGCGACGTGGTTGGTTACGGCCCGGACCCCAAACGCTGCCTGGACGCCACGCGAAACAGCGCCACCCGCTTCATTCAGGGGGCGCACGACCGGGCCGTCGGCGGGGGAGCGGACAACGGCCGGCCCGGCCTGACGCAGGCCACCTGGGCCTACACCCGCGCCATGCTGCCCCCTGCCGACCGCGAGTTTCTGGCCGCGCTGCCCGCTACGCAAACCTTCGACTATGCGGGCGCGCGGTTTTTTATGACCCGCCTGGCCCCCGATGACGATGATACTGAATCGCAAATGCTCATCACCCTGTCGCAAGCCCGCCTGCGCGAGCAATTTGCCGCTATTGAGGCTGACGTCATCCTGCTGGGCGGGCCGCACATCCCCGCCATGCGCCAGATTGGCGATAAAGTCATCGTTTGTCCCGGCAGTTTGGGCTTGCCCCGCTACGGCGTGTCTGACCCTACCTTTGTGGCCTGGGAAGATGGCCGTCTGAAAATCCATCACCTGCACTACCACCCCGATACGACTATTCAGAAACTTTCGTTGCTCCCTTTGGACCCGGAATACATTCTGACCCTGCAATCCGCGCTCAAAACAGGGGGGCTGGAGACCCGGCAGTGATTGGCTCTGTGGCGGGTAAATCTTCGCTGCACATAGACCCGGCGCGTTGCCGGCTGTGCCGAAAATGTTTGGCCCAAAAAGTGTGCAAAACCCGGGCTATCGTCCGCTTTGACCGGGAAGATGCGCCCTTTATCGACGTGCATCGCTGTCATGGCTGTCTGGTTTGCCTGACGGAATGTCCGTTTCAAGCCGTATTAACCATTTAAAGGGGAAATTATGCGTTTACTGGCTGTTGTTTCCGGCGAATATGGACATCGCCACGCCGACAACCTCAAAGAGACCGGCCCGGCCCACTGGTCGCTGGAAAAATGGCAGGCGCCGGCCATCCTGCCCCCCATCGTCGATTACCCGGAAGATTACGTGCCCGCAGACCTGCCCCCGGCAGACCTGATTTTGGCCTTCGGCGAAAACAAAAGCATCGCCGAACTCATCCCCGATGTGGCCCGCATCACCGGGGCGCGGGCGGTCATTGCCCCGGTTGACAGCGAAGCCTGGCTGCCGCGCGGCCTGGCCCGCCAGCTTCGGGGCTGGCTGGCCGATATGGGCATTGTGTGCGTTACGCCCAAGCCGCTGTGTTCGCTGACCCAAACCGATTACAGCCTGGCCCGGCGCAAGCGGCAACCGTATGACGATGCTCTCATCGCCGAATTTGCCCGCTATTTTGGACAACCTGATTTGAAACTGACCCTTGACCCCCAAAACCGAACCATCACTGCCGTGGATGTGCGCCGTGACGCCGTGTGCGGTTGCGCCCGTCACGTGGCCGAAGGGCTGGTCGGCCTTTCGGTGGATGAGGCCGAGCAGGAAGCCGGCATGCTGCATCACCACTTTCCATGTTTAGCCAGCATGGGTATCGACGTGGATTACGGCGATACCCTGATGCACATTTCCGGCAATATTTTACGGGATAACATTGGTGAGCAGGTGAAGCCCTTCAAGCGAATCCGGTATTTTAAACCCGGAACCCGCACCGATTAGGAGAAAACATGCCGAAAATAGCCGTCACCGGCAAAGGGGGCGTGGGTAAAACTACCCTGGCCGCTTTGCTGGCCCACATTTACGCCGAGGCCGGGCAGCCGGTCATCGCCATTGATGCCGACCCCGCCGCCAGTTTGGCCTACGCCCTGGGCATGCCGGACGACGTGGCCGCCCAAATTGCCCCCATCGCCGAACTGGACGACCTGATTTACGAGCGCACCGGGGCCAAACCGGGCACATCGGGCGGCTTCTTCAAAATTAACCCCCGCGTTGACGATATTCCGGACCGTTTCAGCGTGCTGCACCGGGGCATTCGCATGTTGCAGTTGGGAACCATCAGCGCGGGCGGCAGCGGCTGCATTTGCCCGGAGAGCGCCATGCTCAAGGCGTTGGTGACGCACCTGATTTTGTACCGGCGCGATGTGATGATTCTGGATATGGAAGCGGGCATTGAGCATTTGGGCCGGGCCACCGCCGGGGCCGTGGACGCTTTTTTGATTGTGGTAGAGCCGGGCCGGCGCAGTTTGAACACCGCCGCCGCCATTCAGCGCCTGGCCGCCGATATCAGGATGGAACACTGTTACGTGGTGGGCAACAAGGTTCGCCACAAGGCCGACCGGGATTTCATCCGCGAACACCTGCCCGCCGGTTTGCCCGTCATCGGCTTTTTGACGGCCAACCCCCACGCCGTTGAGGCCGATATGCGCGGCGAGGCGGTCTTTGATGCCGCCCCCGGCCTGGTGGCTGAGGCCAGAGCCATCGCCGCCGAATTTGACGAAGCGCTGGCCGCGCAGCCGACCAGCGCGCCGTGAAAAAATATATGGAGAACCCACCCGCCTTCGAGGTGCATACCACCGTGGTGTGGCAGGGAGATTGCTTCAGCCGTCGGGCTTCGCAATGACGGATATATTTTGTAGGGGCGCGATGCAGCGCGCCCCTGTGGATTTTGGTCGAATTGCGCTACGCGCGTTTTGCTTGCGGCCTGTACGCGCCCAGCTTTTGGGCCGCAAACAACGGCTTTAGACGGGCGAAGCGTTGCAGGCCGTTGTATATTGGAACGGCAGGCCAGCCTTCGCCGATGAGGGGCCGGGCATAGGCCAAAAAATCGTCGGTCACGTCCAGCCGATTGGGGGCAATCCACGCTTCCGGGAAGCAGCGTTCTGAATTAGCCACCAATTCCAGCGGAACTTTATCGTACCAAACGTTGTAGATGGGGCCGCTGCGGCGCAAGATGGTTGCCATGTAGCCGGAACCTGCTTCGGCGGCCAGTTGGACGGCCTTTTGCCCAACCCGATACGCCTCTTCAATATCCACGGTTGAGGCGTAAATCATGTTGTGGCGCTGGTCGGTGCCGGGCACGTTTCCCCGCGCTGCGCCCCTGGTTGCCAATCCTTTTTCATTCAGATAGTTGACCACAATCTGTTCAGCCGTCATTTTGCCGGCCGAAAACTGGGTGTGCCCAAACGAATCCTGCACCTCGCCCAGTTCGCCCACGGGAAAGCCCTCGCTGATAACCAGCAAACAGCGCCCCCGCGCCTTCAGCATATCGTTCACCGCGTCGGCCAGATGGGGCAGGCTCAGGCCCGATTCCCGCATGGCAATCAGCAACGGCATCTCGCGGCCGGGGTCGGCCAGGCGGGCGGCGGCAGGGATGAAGCCGATTTTGCGGCCCATCGCCTGCATCACCAGCACGGGGTCGGCGGGTGATGAGCCGGCGTTTTCCTGATTGGCGTTTTGCACGTTCAGCGCCCAGTAGCGGGCCACGCTGCCATAGCCGGGGGTGTGGTCAATCAGCTTGAATTTGGCGTCGCCCACATCGTTATCGATGGTTTTGGGCACGCC
>JAJRUC010000297.1 GCA_024278015.1 Chloroflexota bacterium | reverse complement strand
GTTTTACCCCCTCCCCGCTTCGCGTCCCCCGCTGTCGGGGGAGGAGCTAATTCCCCCCGCTTGAGGGCGCGAAGCGGTTTCTTCATCAGGGACTGAGGGGGTAAAATGTTGCAACTGCGTCAGTCCTATAGTTAATATTTGCAGGGGCGCGATACATCGCGCCCCTGTTTGACGGTCGGGTTTCGGCGGAACATGCGCGAAACCGCAGGGTCGGATTCAAACCGACCCTGCCCACCACAAAATCGGCTTGAATCAGACCTTGAAGCAGAATTGCCGCCGGCCTCAAATTCCATTGACAAACCATAATGAATATGTTATCTTACCATTGTTTCCGGACAAGCTATGCCGTGAATACCGGAGTTGCCACGTTCGCCGATAACCTGGAGGGAAGGGAAATAATCAATTAACCCGTCCTGCCCCGGCGAGGGATGATGACTCTTTTCTTTTTCCGCCAAACCTGTCAATCAAATCAAACAAGCGAGGAGTTACAATGAATAGCCCGGTGCGACGAAGCGCGCGCTCACAACGACGTGAGCGACATCAAAAGGAGCTGGCGACCGTCCGACAGGCGGCCCAACCGGTGTTAAAAATTCCCGTTTACCGGCTGGCCAATGAAGAGGCCATCGAATTAATCCACCGCCAGTCGATGAAAGTGCTGGCCGAAGTCGGTATTGATTTTTACGATGATGAAGCGCGGGCCATCCTCAAGGCGCACGGCGTGGAGGTGCGCGGCGACACCGCCTTCTTTGAGCCGGGCCTGGTGGAAGCGTACATCGCCAAAGCGCCGGCCCGGTTTACCCAACTGGCCCGCAACCCCAACCGAAGCGTGACCATCGGCGGCAGACATTTATGTTTTGCGCCGGTTTACGGCCCGCCGTTTGTGTACGACATCGAGTTTGGCCGGCGGGAGGCCCGGCTGGAAGATTTTGTAAATTTTGTGAAGCTGGCGTATCAAAACCCGTATTTGCATCACTCCGGCGGCACCATTGTGGAGCCGACTGACACACCTGTTAATACCCGCCATCTGGATATGCTTTACAGCCACATCAAATACAGCGACAAACCGTTTATGGGGTCGGTGATGTCTGCCGCCAACGCCGCCGACAGCGTGACAATGGCCGAAATCCTGTACGGCGCGGATAAAATTCGGCAGAACCCGGCCCTGATTTCGCTCATCAACATTAGCAGCCCCCGCCGGCTGGATGACCGCATGCTGGGCGCGTTGACCACTTACGCCCGCGCCAGACAAGCGGTTATCATTACCCCCTTTATCATGGCCGGGGCCATGTCGCCCGCCGGCGTGGCCGGCACGCTCATTCAGCAAAACGCCGAAGCCCTGGCCGGGCTGGCCTACGCCCAAATGGTGCAGCCGGGTACGCCGGTGGTTTACGGCTCGTTTATGACCAATGTTGATTTAAAGAGCGGGGCGCCCATGTTCGGCTCGCCGGAAAGCCAGATAGCGCTTGTCACCAGCGCCCAACTGGCCCGACGCTACAACTTGCCCTTCCGCAGCGGCGGTATGTTCACCAGCTCTAAAATGCCGGATGCCCAGGCCGCCTATGAATCGGTTATGACAATGCTGCCCGCCGCCCAGGCCGGCGTTAATTTTGTGCTGCACGCTGCCGGCTGGCTGGAGAACGGCCTGACCGCCGGCTACGAAAAATTTGTGATGGATGCGGAAGTGCTGGGCATGTTGCATAAATTTGCGCGCGGGCTGGATGTTTCGGCGGAGGGGCAAGCCATGGAATCGATCTATTCCGTACCGCCCGACGGTCATCACCTGGGTACGCCGCACACCATGCGTAATTTCCGCACTATCTTTCATCGCCCGGCCATGTTCGACTACAATCCCTTTGAGCAGTGGGCGGAAGAAGGGGCCAAAGATATTTATCGTATCGCCAACGACAAGGTCAAGCAATCGCTGGCCGAATATCAGCCCCCCCCCCTTGACCCGGCGCTTGATGACGCTTTGCAGGAGTTTATCGACAAACGAAAATTGGAGACAGGTAATTAATGATTGGTTTTAATGACCGGTCTCTAATCTTCAATTATCACAGGTTTTGGAAAAGGAGATACAGGAATGGGCAAAAAATACGATGCGATTATCATCGGGGCGGGCATCATTGGTTGCACCACCGCCTTTGAACTGGCGAAAAAAGGCTACAAAACGCTCAATATCGACAAACAACCCACCGCCGGGGCCGGCTCAACCGTCAACTCGTGCGCCATTGTGCGGGCGCACTATTCCACCTACGACGGGGTGGCCCTGGCTTACGAAAATTTCTTCTATTGGGCCAACTGGGCCGATTATCTGGAAACCATCGACGAGCGCGGCCTGTCCAGATTTATGAATACCGGCACAATTTTGCTCAAAACCAAAGGTCACAACTGGAAGATTGTCCGCGACCTGTACGAGAAACTCAACGTGCCTTACGAAGAATGGGATATTGACACCCTGAAGAAAAAAATGCCCATTTATTCGACCAAATCGTATTACCCCCCCGCCCCGCCGGAAGACGAAGATAATCTTTTCTGGCAGGATTCAGACAAAGACCTGGACGGGGCAATTTTTACTCCCGGCTCCGGCTACGTCAACGACCCGCAACTATCCAGCCACAATGTGCAGATGGCCGCCGAAGCGTATGGCGGGGAATTTTTATTTAACCGCGAAGTGGCGGCTGTCCGGCGGCAGAACGGGCAGGTGTTGGGCGTAACCCTGACCGGCGGCGAGCAAATTGACGCGCCGGTAGTGGTGAACATCGCCGGGCCGCACTCATTTGTCATCAACCGTATGGCCGGCGTCGAAGGCGATATGAACATCAAAACCCGCGCCCTGCGCCACGAAGTGCATCACGTCCCCTCGCCCGCAGGCTTTGATTTTTTACACAACGGCTATCACACCTCCGACGGCGACACCGGCGTTTACTTCCGCCCGGAAACGGGTAATTCCATTTTGGTGGGCAGCGAAGACCCGGCTTGCGACCCCCGCGAATGGATTGACGACCCGGATAATTACAACACTCAACTGACCACCGCCCGCTGGCAGGCCCAGGTTTACCGGCTGGCCCGGCGTATCCCCGGTTTACCTATCCCCAACCGGCCCAAAGGAGTGGCAGACCTGTACGATGTCTCCGACGACTGGCTGCCCATTTACGATAAATCGAACCTGAAGGGGTTTTACATGGCTATCGGTACCAGCGGCCACGAATTTAAAAACGCGCCCGGCGTGGGCTTTATGATGGCCGAACTGATTGACGCTTGCGAAAAAGGCCACGACCATGATAACGACCCGGTTCAGATTGTGACCCGCTACAAAAAATTCAAACTTAATGTGGGATTTTACTCTCGCCGGCGCAAAATTAATCCTGACAGCAGTTTTTCTGTGAACGGCTAAAACTTTGTTGGCCCTGTTTGATTGGGCGGGGTACTGCCCGCCCAAAAATTAAAGTACACCCGATTTTCGGGCTTCGTTTGGCAATCTGCAAAAGTGTGCTAAAATCTTTACCCACTGCAATAAAAGGTGAATAATCCATGCCAGATGATAACAAATCGCCGGCGCAACTCCACCAGGTTATTTTTATGCCCGCCGGCCGACGGGGCCGCATGACCGCCGGTGAATCGGTGCTGGAGGCTGCCCGTCACGTGGGGGTGGCAATTGAAAGCATTTGCGGCGGAAACCTGACCTGCGGCAAATGCAAGGTCAAAATTGAGGCCGGGCATTTTCAAAAACACGGCATCGCCTCTGGCCCGGCCCACCTTTCCGCCCCGTCTGAAGAAGAAACGCGCCTGTTGCAACGCCTCCACTGCGCCGACCATCGCCTGGCTTGCGCCGCCCGCATATATGGCGATTTACTCGTCACCGTGCCGGAAGAGAGCCGGGCCGTCAAGCAGATAATCCGCAAATCGGCCACCGAGCGGGCCATCGAAGTTGTCCCGTCGGTGCGGCAGGTTTACGTGAAAGTGGATAAAGCCGAACTGGGCGAGCATCGCGGCGATTGGGGTCGCTTGCAGGCCGCCCTGACCGGCCAATGGCAATTGCCCGCGTTGCGCATCGACCTGCCCGCCCTGCGCCGGTTGCAGGCCGCCCTGCGGGAGGGCAAGCAGGCCGTGACCGTGACCCTGTGGCAGGATACCGAGGTGATTGATGTGCAGCCCGGCTACGCCGAGGGCGTGTACGGCCTGGCGGTAGACATCGGCAGCACCACCATCGCCGCCTATCTGTGCAATTTGCGTACCGGCGCGCTGCTCGCCACCGACTCGATGATGAACCCGCAGGTGACGTATGGCGAAGATTT
>JAJRUC010000296.1 GCA_024278015.1 Chloroflexota bacterium | reverse complement strand
ACCGGGGCCAACGGCGCCGGCGTGGCCGTGGGGGTCATCGTCGGCGGGATGGGGGTAATGGTCGGCGTGGGGGTAGACGGCAGTTCCACAATCTTGATGGGCGTAGGCTGGTCCTTGCCGGGAACGGGCACAGCCGTCACAGCCAGCGCTTCTTCATCATCAATAATATCGTTAAAAATTTCCGGGGCAAGGGGGGCAAAATCGGCCACGCCGGTGGGGTCGACGCTGTAGCCGGCCTGACCGGAGGCCAGCAGACTCACGGCGGTCAATTTTTCCGGCTGCTCCTGAATAGCCAGGGTGGTAGCCAAAAAAACGCAGACGCAACCCAGCGGCAAAATGAGCAACAGCAGCAACCATGCCCAATATGGCTTCGAGATGGTGTTGTCCCCATTATTCGTCGGTAAGCCCATAGCGTTTCACGTTTTCAGGAAGCGGTTTTCTCCGGCGCAGAAATCGTTTTCGGCACAGAAGACTCCACCGGTACAAACGGCATCGACAGGCTGAAGATGCTGCCTTCGCTGACTTTGCTGGTGGCCCACGCTTTACCGTCGTGCAGCTCAACAATAGAGCGGGTGATAAACAGGCCCAGGCCCACGCCATCAACATTAAAGGTCGATTCGTCGTTATTATTGGCCCGAAAGAATCGGGAGAACAGGTACGGTTGGTCGGCGGCAACAATGCCCACGCCCGTATCAATGACATCCAGCCGAATGTCATTGCCTTCCACAAACAGGTTCACCGTTATCGCCCCGGACGGGGTGTAATTGCAGGCGTTGCTCAACAAATTATCAACGGCCCAGCCCAGCCGTTCTTCATCGCCGGTCATCGTCAGGGTTTCATCCGGCAAATTGGCGGTGAAGGTCAGGCCGCGTCCAGTGATGGTATCGCGCCATTTATCAATGCCGGACGCCACCAGGGCCACAAAATCAAACTGCTCTTTTTTCAGCAAAATCGTCCCGGCCTGCACTTCGGAAATATCAATTAATTTGTTGATATGGAAAACCAGATGGTCGGCATTGGTGCTGATGGTTTGGATAAAAGCGATGTGTTCGTCCTTCAGGCCGGTTTCCGAAAGCTTCAGCAGCAGGTCGCTATAGCCTTTCACGGCGGCCAGCGGCGTGCGCAGTTCGTGCGAGATGCTGGTGATGAAGCCGTCTTGCAGGTATTCGGCCTCGGCCTCGCGGGTTACGTCGCGCAGGGCCACCACACTGCCCAGCAAATCGCCCTGGGGGGTTTTCATGGGGGCGGCCAGGGCGCTGTAGGTTCGATTACCCACCCGGAAGCGGCGGGGGCGGTTGGAGAAGGTCTCGGCCCCCGGCGCGGCGGACAGCTCGCGCAGCATATTCACGTACATTTCCTCAGACATATCGGCCAGAGCGCGTGCGGCCGCCGGGTTAGAGGTCACAATCTCGCCTGCGGGGTCCAACACCAACACGCCGTCGGCAATGCTGTTGAGGACGGTCTCAAGCTGGCTGGCCTGCTCCATCAACTGGCGATT
The DNA here is from genome assembly GCA_024278015.1 of Chloroflexota bacterium. GTDB lineage: Bacteria > Chloroflexota > Anaerolineae > 4572-78 > 4572-78 > JAJRUC01. The sequence continues at coordinate 1,016 of JAJRUC010000296.1, read as the reverse complement.
CCGCTGCACCAGATTTTCGGTCATAATGTCGAAGGAAGTTGCCAGCGCGCCGATTTCGTCGGTGCGCCGGATGCCGGTTCGGCGTTTGAGGTTGCCCTGGGCCACGGCGATGGCTGTTTTTACCAGTTGGTTCAGGGGCTGGATAATCCGCTCGGCGATGAACACGCCCATGCCCAGCATAACCACCGTTACCACTGCAAACAACAAACTGAGCGTGGTGCGGCTGGTGGCGGCGGCGTTGGTGATAAAATTACTGGGCAAGGCTACGCTAAACAGCCCAAACGATTGTCCGCGCAGCCGCCAATCGCCGTAAGCCAGGGTGTATTCCTGGCCCAGCACTTCTATTTGCCGCAGGGGGACTTCGCTGTCGGCGCGGGTAGAAACGACGCGGTAGTCATCGGTAGAAAGTTGAAGGAGGTCTGTGACCATCTGATAACGGTTGGGCGACTCCTGTATCTCCTGGGCAATGCTGCCCTGCCCGCTGCCCAGCGTGGTGCCGATGACGCGGCCCGCCCGGTCGTAAATCGAGACGCGAGCCACGGCCGTTTCGGTGAGTTCTACCAGCATTTCCTGCACATAAGTGCCCACCATCACCGCGCCCACCTGCCGGTTTTCATGAAAAACCGGGCCGATGGTGAAAATCATCAACCCCTGGGGGGTTTCAGAGAGCAAGACGCGCTTGTCGCCGAACTCATCAATAAAACCGTCCAGAACAAGTTGAACTTCCTCCAGCAAAGAGTAGTCAGAGCCGCTCCGGTTTTCGCCGGCGGGGTCGGTTCGGCCGGGCGGGCGTTGCCAGCCGAAAACCTCTATGCCGTCGGTATCCAGCAATTCCACGGCATCGTTGGCGCTGCTGCCGATAATTTGCGGCACCAGGCCGGCCAGCGCCTCGCCGTCACCCGCCGCCAGCGCCGCCGGCACGCCTTGCGTGCGCGCCACCCGGCGCAGGGTATCCAGCCGCGTCCGCTCGTACCCCACCATGCTTTCGGCCACCACGCGCCCGGCATCCAGCAGTT
>JAJRUC010000295.1 GCA_024278015.1 Chloroflexota bacterium | reverse complement strand
GTTGCCCGCCCAACCCAATCGCCAAAATTTGGCCGATTTTGTGACGGTGTGGCTGTTGCCTCTTTTGCCCCACTTGCCGCCTGCCGCGCCGGCCGAAAGCCGGTGGGGGGCGGCACTGGCCGCGCAGTGGCCGGATGTTGCCGCTCTGCTCAAATTGATTGTCGTCGAGCGGGCCATTGACCGCCTGCCGGCACTGGCCGCCGCGCTGGGCCTGAGCCTGGCGCAGCGACAATTGTTGTACGCCGCCTGTCTGGTTGAGTGGCGGCCTTCGTATAGACAAGGGCTGCCCTTGCTGACCGATTTGGCAACGCAGTGGATTGCCGCTTTTGCGCCCGAAGACCGCCCGCCCTTGCCCGCTCTTTTTGGCGATATGACCCCCTGGCTGACCGACCACGCTCCGGCTGATTTGCGCCCCTTGCTGACCGTGGCCGGCGCGCCCTTCGCCTTTGCCGACTGGCTGACCGTGGCCGCCGCCTTGTACCCCCCCGGCTTGCCGCAAACCGTCTTTTTGGACCACGTTTCGATGGGCCGGCCCCTTGAGCCGATGACCGGGCGCTGGCTGCAAACGCTGGCCGACCGGCCCGGCCCGGAAACCGGAGCGCGGTTTGAGGCCGGTTACACCTTCCACGCGCTTCAAACTGATGGCCCGGCCCGGCTGACCGAGGCGGTGAACGCGCTGTTGGGCCGCGAGCAAGTGGCCCTGTCGGCTTTGCTGCCGATGATTGACCGCCTGCAAACCACTCTCGATTTGCCCCGGCCCGCGTTGTTGAAATTAATAGAAACGCTGCCGAATGTTGGTGAAGAAGGCAGCCTGGGGGCGCTGCTGGCCCCGTATTTGCCCCAACCGCCTGCCAATGGCGCAAATTTCGGCATTGTGGTGGATGACCTGCCCGCATGGCAATTGCTCAATGCGCAGACGCCCAAAGTGGCGCAAGTGTTCAAAACGCTGGCCGAAGGCGAAAAAAATCCGGCCCTGGAGCGCCTTAACCAACGCAAACTGGCCGCCGCCCTGACCGAAGCGCCGCAGTACGCCCCGGCGCTGGCCTTGTGGCTGCAACAGCTTGGCCGGGGAAGCTGGCTCAGTGGCCGTCTGCTGGAAACGTTGTCGGCGCAGTGGCTGGCCGATGAGGCGGCCATCGACCCGCATTTGCTGGCCGGATTGCTGCGGCCCCAACTCAGCGCCAGGTACACCGCCGCCGATTGGCTGGCTCTGGCTCAAATTTGCTGGCTGCCCGATTATTTGAGGCTGTGGCCTTCAGCGGGCCAACCGGCGTTGAACAGCCGCCGGCGCCAACACGCGCTGAGTATTGCCCAAACGTGCGCCGCCCGCTACACCGAACCGGACCACATACAAAAACTGCTGTCCGCTTGCCGGGACTGGGGCCTTCGCCGCGAAGAACTGGCGGCATTAATCGCTAAAATATCGCCCCGGCTGTGCAACTTTACGCTGCTTCATACGTATTTATATGTAGATGGGGCGGTTATAAAGCCGGTGAATCCCGTTTCGCAAAACCTGATTTCGCTGGCCTTGCAGCTTTCGCCCACCGACCCCATTGAGCAGACGCAGCTAAAAACGTTTTTGCGTCGCCTGCTGAAACGAACTTTACCGGAGCAAGAGCAGGCCGGTTTGTTGATAGCCTGGGGGCAAAGCGCCGTCAATCAGAAAATTTGGCGGGGCGCTTTGACCGGCGCCGTCACCGATCTGGCCGCCCAACAGTTTTCGCGTCTGGTTCGGCAGGCAAATCGGCTTCAGGAACTGGGCGATAAATCGCTCGGCCGGATGATTGTGCAAACGCTTGACCGTTATTGGGTTGGGCAAAAGGCGCAATTTGATTAGCAGGGCCACACGACGCTGCAAGGCGCGCCGGTTGCCCGTTTACAAAGGATGAAGGACACATGACCCCAAAAAAGACTGATACCAACATGAATTTAAGCAATGCTCCCCAGCCCAAACCGGCCATCGGCAAAAAAAACGCGCCCGCGCCGGCAGCAGATACGCCCGCCGAGATGACTTCCAAAGAACGGGCCGCCCTGCTGAAAGTTGAAACCTATGAGCAGGCCGAAGCCTTGCTCTCTGAAAACCCGGACCTGATTCAGCAAGCCCGCGCCGTTTTTGGGGCGATTGTGCCCACCAGCGGCCAGAATACGTTGGTAGACCTGGCTATTCGGGCCGCCGCAGACGATGCGCCCACCGACTTGCGGGGGGCGTTAAAGGCCAAACGCGCCCAAACCTTAAACCTGACCGCTTCCGAAATCAGACAATTACTTGAATTTGCCGCCGGCCAAACAGAAAAAACGCCGGCGCTGGCCCTGAACGTGGCTCTCCTTTTAACCGATGACCTGACTCGCCTGGAAGATGCCGCCCTGTGGCAGGCCCAAAAGGATGTAGTGCTGAAACTGGAAAAATTGCTGAATCTGGACGCCGCCACATTGTGGACGGACATTAATGACAAAGCCGAAACCCGCGCCGCCCCCCCGCCGCCGAAACCCGCGCCGGCCAAACCGAAGGCGGCCCCCCAGACACCCCCCCGGCAAAAAATAGCCGCTCCCCCGCCCCCCCCGCCTGCCCGCCGCAAATTTGGCGTTGGCGGTTCCCCCTCCCGGCTGGCGCTGGCTGCCGGATTTCTGGTGCTGATGAGCGCCCTGAGCTGCGGCCTGTGCGCTTTGGGGCAAGCCTGGTTCTGAGTTTGACCCCGGTTGACCCTACGCAAAAAACCGGCGAACTTGACCATTCGCCGGTTTTTTGCGTGCAGGGATGAATATCCCCGCAGGGACAGGTTGTCGCGCCTGCGCCTCTACAAGTTGGAGATTGCGTCCGGCAATTCGGACAGGGTGGCGATGGTGGCCTGTGGCTGAATGTGCCGGTTTTGGGCGTTGCTGTGATGCTCAAAAACCGTCAGCAAAATACCGCGCATCCCGGCCTTTTGCGCCCCCAGAATATCGGTTTTGAGCGTATCGCCCACCACGGCAATTTGTTCCGGGGGAAGTTGCCAGCGTTCGGCAATAAGGCGGAAGGGGGCGGGGTGTGGCTTTTGGCGGCCCAGCCCCGCCGAACTGAACACCGGCGAAAGATACGGGCGCAGACCGGTGCGATTCACCAGTCGTTGAATCAGGCCGTCGTCTGTGGCGTTGGAGAGCAAGCCCGGTTTCAGGCCGGTTTTCTGCAAGATTTTCAGGGTTTCAATTGTCTGGGGGATGAGGGTGTGGCCTGCTTCCTCTTCAATAAAAAAGTAACGGGCGGCCTGCTCTGCCAGGGGCAAAGCGCGCGCCGGCGCGTCGATGGCCTGTAACGCGGCGGCAATACCGTCGCTCATTTTAAACTCAACCAGCGATTCGGCGGCATGCTGCAACCCTGTTTGGCGGGCGGCCAAAACGGCTTCGGCCAGGGCCGGCACATTCAGCCTGATGCGTTGTTTCTTTAAAAACCACTCGCCCACGGCCAACGCGCCCTGTTGTTCGCACCGGGGCAGGTCGCCTTTAAAGTGCAACAACGTGCCGCCCAAATCGAAGATAATGCCTTTAATCACGGTCCGGCTCCTTGTGTATCTGTGGTCAAAATTATAGCCGGGGGCCGGATAACGGCCAAATCGGGCCGCTCATCAGAGTACTATCGGCGTTGGTTGTCAGTAAAGACAGGGTAAAGAAGCCACTGCAAATTTACTTCGGGGTTGCGCAAGATGGCGATACTTGGGGAGCGTTAATTTGCTTGCCTCTGTTGGGCTTTGTGGTATCATAGATTCCGGCTATAACAAGAAACAGGTTGCTCGATTTAAGGAAGGATTATCAATGGAACACCCAATTACCAAAGCGATTATTCCAGCCGCCGGGTTGGGGACGCGCCTGCTGCCCGCCACCAAATCGCAGCCCAAAGAGATGTTGCCCGTCGGGCGAAAGCCTATCTTGCAATACGTGGTTGAAGAATTACAGGCCGCCTCGTTGCGCCAAATCCTCATCATCACCGGGCGGCGCAAACGCATCATTGAAGACCATTTTGATGATGACCCGCAACTGGTTCGCGCTTTGGAACAGGCCGGCAATCAGGCTTTGCTGAAAGACCTGGATTATCTGGATGAGAAATCGCGCTTTTTCTTCACCCGACAAAGCGTGCCGCGCGGCCTGGGGCACGCCGTTTCATTGGCCGCCGATTTTGTGGACGGCGATGATTGCGTGGTGGCCCTGGGCGATTCGCTGATTGCCGCCGACAACCCCGCCGGCCCCCTCAACCGGATGATGGCCGTGCATCGTAATTTGGGGGCGGCGGCGGTTATTGCCGTGGAGAAAGTGCCGGCGGAAGAAGCCTTTCGCTACGGCATTGTCAGCATCGAAGGTTCAGAACCCCCGCCCGGCGAGCCGGTAGCCATAACCGACATTGTTGAGAAACCGGCGGCGGGCCACGCGCCCTCAACGCTGGCCGTGGCGGCCCGGTACATCTTCAGCCCGGCCGTCTTCGAGGCCCTGAAGCGCACCCTGCCCGACAAACGGGGTGAAATTCAACTGACCGACGCCATTCGGCTGCTGATTCAGATGGGCCGGCCGGTTTACGCCTGGCCTTTTTCGGTGGGCCAGCGCCGGTACGATGTCGGCAACTTTGAAAGCTACTTCCGCACTTTCATTGATTTTGCCCTGGCCGACGAGCGTTATGGCTACCTTATCAGAAAATATATCAAATCGAAAGCCTATGACCTTTAACCAAAGAAAAATTGTTTGCTCCGCGCCGGGCCGGGCCGGTATCATCGGCAATCCCACCGATATGTACGGCGGCTCCGTCCTCTCTTGCGCGGTGGATATGCGCGCGCGCGTGACCATTACCCCGGCCTCTGCGCTGAAACTGGAAACCAACGGCCGGGCAGTGACCGTCAAGTCCCGTCAGGATTTGCGCCCTCACGGCGACCGCTTCGACGTGGCCCGCGCTATTCTGGATTATATGCACCTGCCTCTTTTGCAATGCCGCATCCGGTACCAAAGCGATATTCCCATGCAAAGCGGCATGTCCGGCTCTACCGCGCTGGTGGTGGCTTTGCTGCAAGCCATACTGGCCTGGCAGGGCCGGTATCCAAACCGCTATCGTCTGGCCGAGCGCGCCCGGTACATCGAATTGAATTATTTGAAGGTGGTGTGCGGCTATCAGGATGCCTATATGTGTACCTTCGGCGGCCTGAATTATATGGATTTTCGGGACAAGCAGTTTTACAAAGATGCGGAAGCCGAACTGTTTGCCACCATCGAACCGTTGGGCGATTATGTGCCGGAATTGCCCTTTGTGCTGGGGTTTTCCGGGGTGAAACATTCTTCCAGCGCCGTTCATCGCCCTCTGCGTGAGCGTTGGCTGGAAGGGGACGCCGCTGTGGTTGAAAGTTACCGCCGCATCGGGAAAATCGCCCGGCAGGGCAAAAAAGCCATCCTCATGGCCGATTGGCCCACCCTGGGCCGGCTGATGAACGAAAATCACGCCATTCAGCGCGAACTGGGCGGCTCCGGCGAGGTGAACGACCGCCTGATTGAAGCGGCTTTGCAGGCGGGCGCGTTGGGGGCCAAACTGGCCGGGGCCGGCGACGGCGGATGGTTGGCCCGCTCTCCTGCCTTCATCTCGCAGGTCGTAGCAAGCCAGATCGCGAACAGTTGGAAGGCGTTTCGGAAAGGGAGATGATGTGGATTATTGGGCATTGGTAAGACCTTTCTGTTTTTCCCTGAAAATTGAGACAGCAAGAAGCGACAATGTTTCTCTTGTTCTACCAGCCGACGGCGGCGGACGCCAGCCGCCTCCGCTCGCTTTTTCCCGCCGCGAGTTGACTCGGAGCGCGGCTGAAACTGGATTGCGTTCACCGTCATCGGAAAAGTCGTCAGAAAGCTTGCCTTCCGCTTGAGCGTCCGCACAATCCCCGTACCAGCACAGCGCACAGGAGATCTTGAGATGAAGACGGGTGGGATTCCAAAGGGCCGGACCAAGAT
>JAJRUC010000294.1 GCA_024278015.1 Chloroflexota bacterium | reverse complement strand
GTTTTCCTTTTCGACGGTATCGACTTCAGTAAAACGGCTCAATTCCACCTGCACCGCCTGGGCGGGGATGGCGCTGCCGGCGCGGTTCACCTCGGTCAGCTCGGCGGCGGGGTCTGCCAGCAGGGTGACGGTGGCGGTGATGACATCCACCTGCGGCACCAGAGTCACGGTGGCCGCCGGCGACAGGGCCAGCACCACCAGCACCAGGACCAGCCCCAAAATTCCGGCCAAAATCAGCGCGACAAGTTGTTGCAAACAGCCCACCCGGCCGCTGCCCACCACCACCACCAGTTTTTTGTTTTTGATGCGCACTCTGGGCGGAGCAGGCGCTTCAACCAGATGAATTTGGGGGGCAGTCGTCTTTTCCGGGGCCGGTTTTTCGGCAATTTTGCCCACAAAGCCGCGCCGGCGGGCAATCCATTCGGCGGCAAAGGTTTTGATGCCCGCCTGTTTGGCCGCATCTCTGGTGCGCATATCCTGCGTCACCAGCGCCAGTTCAATATTGAGCATATCGGCGGTGCGGGCCAGCACTTTTTGATGCACCACGCTGCGCAACGTCTTGTTCCGGCGGGGCACAAGCATCAATATCCGCCGCGCTTCGGCCCATTCCACCCGATTTCTGATGGAGGTTATATCATCATCCGGGGCAAGCTGAATTATTTGTTCCATAGGCTCCTTTTACATAACCTCAATTCAGAGTTTCGGCATTATCGCTTTTCTCCCCCTCAATTGATGTCGGAGAGGTTGGGAGGGGGTAGAACACCGTGGTTTACCGCAACTACACAAGTCCTGTCCTATACAGTTTTGCTCAAACTCAGGACCGGGGCAAACAAGATGCCTCTGAACGCGGTGGGGCCGGCGATAAAATCGGTCAGCGGCCCCTCGCCCAGATTGACAACCTCCGGCGAGCGTCCAAAGCTGAAGCCGGCCTCCCGCAGGTTTAGCAGAAGCCGGTTCTTGAGGCCGGGCAACACCGCGCTGCCGCCGGTAAAATACAGATTTCCGGGCAATTGATACGATGGCGAAACTCCCGGCATGGCGGCCAGCGCGTTAATAATATCACCAACCCAGCGATTGAGGGGGGTATGCAAACTTTTTTGCACCAGCCTTTCGTCATCCGCCGACAGGGTTTGGGCGGCAAAAGCCACTTTCAGCGATTCGGCATCATCCACGGGGCATTTGAAGGCCCGGCTAATTGATTGGGTGAAGAACCTTCCCCCCAAGGGAAACCATGCGGCGGCGGTCAGGGCATCGTGGCGGATGAGGCTGCACTCGGTGCCGCCGGCCCCCACATTAAAGACCAGCGCCTCTCTGGCGGGCACAATGGTGGCTAACGATTGCGCGGCAGGCACCAGCCGGTAAATTTCCAGTTCCAGACAGGCGGCCAGCCTTTCGATGGCCCGAATGATGCCCGGTTGGCACGTTGCGCCGTAAACCGCCAGCGTCAACTGCCGGCCCTGCAAGCCGAAGGGGTCGTTTACCAGATGCCCGTCCAGCCACAGCCCGGCGGCGGTGACGGTTTGGGGCAGCCATTCCGGGCCGATGCCGGGCAGTTTCAGCAAGCCTTGCTGGGTCAGGCGCAGGGCGCGCTCCCACAAAGCGTCAATTTCCTTGCCGGAAACCGGCCGGGCTGGATGACCGCGCCGTTGTTTGACTTCAAAATACCGGCCTCGCGTGGTCTGTCCGGGCAAAACAAACAGGGCGTAATCGGGCACAATTTTGCGGCCGGCAGTCAGTTCGGTGGCGTCTTCGGCTTGTTGCAGGGCAATGTTGATGACCTCGGTTAAGGCGGCGGCTTGCCCCCGGCCCCCGGCCGGATTTTTGCCGCCGGCCGAGGCCAGACTATGGCCCAACACCCTGATTTGCCCCTGCGGGCCGGCCTCAACCACGGCCAGCTTGATGGTGTCGGTTCCCAAATCTATCAAACTAAAACAGGTGGGCGCAGGAGAAAGCGCGCGCTTTTTTCGATTAAACGGCTTCGGTACGCGAATTTGCACGGCGCTATTTCAAGGCTTCGTCCACAAATTTTGCAACGCCGGCGACGGCTTCCGGCAATTGTTGCGCATTTTTGCCGCCGGCCTGGGCCATGGTGGGCCGTCCGCCGCCGCCGCCGCCCACCAGCTTCGCCACCGATTTAACCAGTTTGCCTGCGTGCAGGCCGCGCTTCACCAAATCGTCGGTGACAACGGCTATCAGGCCGGGTTTATCGTTAAAGACCGCGCCCAAAACAATAACCCCGCTGCCCAGTTTATCGCGGAACCAGTCGCCCATCTCTCGCAGCAAGTCCATATTATCTACCGAAACCTGAGCGGCCAGCACATTGACCCCCCGCACCTGCACCACGTTTTGCAAATGATGCTCAAACCCGACGCGGGCCAGTTTTCGCTTAAGGGTTTTGATTTCTTTTTCCTGCTGATGCAATTGCCCCAGCAGGGCGTTCAGGCGGTCATCCACCTCAAGCGATTTAACGCCCAGGGTGGCGGCGGCCCGGTTGAGTACGCCCAGCCTGGTTTGCAGCAACCGGAGGGCGGTTGGGCCGGTCACGGCCTCAACGCGGCGCACGCCGGCGGCCACGCTCCCTTCGCTGGTGAAGAAGAAAAAGCCAATTTGCCCAATATTGGAAAGATGCGTGCCGCCGCACAATTCCTTGCTCACCCGGCCGCCGGCAATGTCGATGACGCGCACCACGTCGCCGTATTTTTCGCCGAAGAGGGCCATTGCCCCGCCGGAAACGGCGTCTTTGTAATTTTGCTCGCTGGACGAAACCGGATACGCGGCCAGAATATCATGGTTGATACCGGCTTCGATATCTTGCAATTGCTCCGGCGTAACCGGGTCCGGATGGCTAAAATCGAAGCGCAGGCGGTCCGGGGCCACCAGCGAACCGGCCTGGGCCACGTGTTTGCCCAGCACTCGCCGCAAATGCGCGTGCAGCAAGTGGGTGGCGGTGTGGTTGCGCATAATGTTCAGCCGCCGGTCAGCGTCCACTTCAGCGGCAACAGCATCGCCGGGGCGGGCGGTGCCCCGCACAATTTGCCCGGTATGGACAATCAGGCCGGTGACGGGTTTGGCCGCGCCGGTGACGCGCATTTCCCAGCCGTCGCTTTTAATGAAGCCGGTGTCACTGACCTGCCCCCCGGCTTCCACGTAAAAGGGGGTATCGGCCAGCACCACTTCAATTTTCAGGCCCTCGCCGGCGGCTTCCACGGGTTGATGGTCTTGTAAAATGGCCGCCACGGTGGTGCGCCGGCCGGTGCTGCGGTAGGGGTTGTATTGGGGTTCGGTTCCGGCGGCTTTCAAATCATCAAGCAGATGGGCGTAAATTGAAAGGGTGGATTCGTCGATTTTTTTGAAGGAGCCGGTGCCGGAGATTTTGCTGTGTTGGGCCATTGCTTTTTGGAAGCCGGTCTGGTCGATGGTGAAGCCGTACTCTTCGGCGGCGATGTCGCGGGTGAGGTGGAAGGGGAAGCCGTAGGTGGCATGCAGTTTGAAGACATCTTCGCCGGAAATTTGCGTTTTACCTTTGGCCTTCAGCGAATCGACCAGTTCGCGCAGCAGGTTCAGGCCGTGGCCGAAGGTGCGCAGGAAGCGGTCTTCTTCCTGTCGGATAACGTTCAGGATAAATTGCCGCCGGGCCACCAGTTCGGTGTAGTGTTGGCCCATTTCTTCGATGACGGTTTCGGCGATGGTTGCCAGGAAGGGTTCGGTGAAGCCGGCCATGCGCCCGTAACGCGCCGCCCGGCGCAGGATGAGGCGCAGCACGTATTCGCGGCCTTCGTTGCCGGGCATTACCCCATCGCCCACCATAAATGTTACCGCCCGCCCGTGGTCGGCAATGACGCGATAGGCGGTTTGATGCTGCTGCGCCTGGGCAGCGGTGTGGCCCAAAAGCTGCCGGGTGCGCTCAATGATGGGGGTAAAGAGGTCTGTTTCGTAATTGGCCCGCTTGTTCTGGATGATAGAGACGATGCGTTCCAGCCCCATGCCGGTGTCGATACCGGGCGCGGGCAAAGGGGCGCGATTACCGGCTTCATCCTGATTAAACTGCATAAAGACCAGGTTCCAGATTTCAAGCCAGCGGTCGCAATCGTTATCCAGCAATACCGAGCAGTCAGGTTGACCGCAAGAGCAGGCTTCTTCGCCCCAATCGTAATGGATTTCCGAGGTGGGGCCGCAGGGGCCGACATCGGCCATTTGCCAGAAGTTGGTTTTGTCTCCCATACGATAGACGCGGCGGGGGTCAATGCCAATTTCGTCGGTCCAGATATTGAAGGCTTCGTCATCGCTGGTGTGGACGGTGTAATACAGCCGGTCGGGGTCCAGGCCGTAGCCTTCTACCAGCAGTCCCTGGGCAAAGCGGCAGGCATCCTGCTTGAAATAATCGCCCAGCGAAAAGTTGCCCAGCATTTCAAAGAAGGTGTGGTGGCGGGGCGAGGGGCCGACGTTTTCCAGGTCGTTGTGTTTGCCGGCCACGCGCATACATTTTTGGGAGGTGGCGGCCCGTTTGTAGGCCCGTTTTTCCAGACCTAAAAAAGCGTCTTTAAACTGCACCATCCCGGCATTGGTAAAAAGAAGGGTCGGGTCGTTACCGGGGATGAGGGACGAACTGGCAACAATGGTGTGCTGCCGGCTCTGAAAGTAGTCCAGAAATTTTTGGCGAATTTCCGCGCTGCTCATTGGGTTAGTCATAGGTCAAACCTCTGTTTGTGTGGATAGTCATTCATGATTCATCAAAACAGGATTGTAGTATGAATAGTGCTGTTGTCAAAGTACAGAATATTCGTAACTACTCAGGCATAAGCATTTGTAACGACAAACAGCACGCTTTTACTGCCTGCCCCCTCAAGCGGGGAGACTGAGGGAAGAGAACAGTTACGCATATTCTCAGGAAGCAACCTGCTGGTCAGCACCGTATATTGCTTGCCCTCTGTGTTTGTTCCCAATATTACTTGCAAACCAGTTCTCTGGCAAAACAAGGGCCTTGATTCATCGAAGGGCCTTGCCGGTTGCTTTTTCACCTTTAAATCCTGAATCCGGCCCAAATAACCGGAGACCCGCCGCCGGTCAGCTTCGGTGTGGCTTAACAGGTTTAGGACTTACGCCGCCCACGCCCGGAAACACAAACCCGAACAGGAGAATTTCGCGCCAGAAGTGGGCATTGAGCGGCTTACTTTGCGTTACGTGTTCTCCCAATTCAAAGATAATAGATATCACCCCTGTCAAAACGACCACCGACCAACGATATTGCAGCAATATTCGTCTGACTTTCGGCGCGATGTTAAAAGACAAATTCATATATGCTCAACCGCGTCATAAAATAACAGTAACTACTCAGGCATCAGAGATAAAGTTACCAACTAGAGCGGCTTTGCCATTTTTTACCCCCCTCAATCCCCCCGTTGACGGGGGGAAGTGTTACAGTCTCCCCCCTCACGAGGGGGGAGTTACGCGAAGCGGTTGCTTCATCAGAGGGGGGGTGAGTGGTTACAAATAACATGGATTTGCAGGAATGCGCCGGTTTTTGTAGGGGCGACTCTTGTGGGCGCCCAAATTCGGGCTGAAACACGGAGCAACCACAAGGGTTGTCCCTACCCCGAACTAACATATATACTGTCCAGCATCACAAAGTATCACGAATTCCTGTGAATCCTTGT
>JAJRUC010000293.1 GCA_024278015.1 Chloroflexota bacterium | reverse complement strand
TACTTAAAAACGAGCGCCCGGACCTGATTTTGCTTGACTTGATGATGCCTGATATGGACGGCTGGGAAGTTTATCGTCAAATGAAAGCGGACCCCGGTCTGGCCGGTATCCCGGTAATTGTGGTCACGGCCAAAGCGCAAAGCATTGACAAGGTACTGGGGCTTCATATTGCCAAAGTAGAAGATTACATCACCAAACCTTTTGGCCCGCAGGAATTACTGGATAGCGTGGCTAAAGTTTTGGGCTAAACAGCCGGCAATTTGATGGTACTTTTTGGAACCGGAGCGTACTGCGCCATGCCGGAAATACAGTCCTGAAGCAGACAAACCGGCCGTCGCGCCTGAAGATGAAGGCGTGCCGGCTTTTTCCTTGACGGTGATTTGCGATAATAAGCCCGGTTAGTATAATTAACCCTTGTGCAAAGGCTTGTTGCGCCAAAGACTAATTAAGGAAAGAGTAAAGATAATGCCAAAGCGAACTTATCAACCCAAAAAACGCCGCCGCGCGCGCGTTCATGGTTTTCGAGCGAGAATGAGTACCTCATCCGGGCGAAAAGTTATCAGGGCGCGACGCGCCAAAGGGCGGGCTTCGCTGGCGGTTCAACCCCGGCACGCGAAGAATATCAACTGGAATGCCGGCTAATTCCAGCGAATGTAGCACATTGATTGTATGAAGCGCCGGTATCGCTTAAGAAAGAACGCAGATTTTCAACGAGTCAGGCGCCTGGGGCAGGCCAAAACAAATCGATTGATGGTCCTGGTTGTTTTGCCCAATCACTTGAATCGGAGCCGCTTTGGCTTTGCCGTTAGCAAGCGTGTCGGGAAGGCCGTACAGCGCAATAAAATCAAACGGCAAATGCGGGAAGCGGCTCGATTGTGTCAGCCGGAGGTTCGGCCCGGCCAAGACATCCTTTTCATCGCCCGCACACCCATTCGCCGGGCAACATACCGGTTAATAGAGCGTTCAATCCACCAGCTTTTAACAGAACAACGCCTTTTGCCCCAGGCAAAATAGATGTTTTTGAGAGATATACCCTTCTTATCCAGATTTAAAAATTCAACGGACAGGTACTTGTTTTTATGTGGCAGGCATTTATTGATTTAATTGGTAGCGGGCTTTTGCTTCTTAACGATGGCATTGCTACCTTGCACATCCCGTATTCCTTCGGGTTCGCCATTATTTTGTTCACGGTTATCATCAAGGCTATCACCTTCCCCCTTAACCAGCAGCAAATGAAGTCTACGCGCGCCACGCAGGAACTGCAACCCAAACTTAAAGTGTTGCAGAAAAAATACGCCAACGACAAGGAAAAATTATCGAAGGCGCAAATGGAATTATACAAGGAAGCCGGCGTCAATCCGCTGGGCGGCTGTTTGCCGATGGTGGTGCAAATGCCCATCTGGTTTGCGCTGTACCGCTCTCTGTATCAGCTTGCCAGCACCTCACCCGCCCTGCAAGAAGGCTTCTTCTGGATTCCGAGCCTGGCCGGGCCGGTGCAAAACCGCGCCGACGGCTTAAGCTGGTTGTGGCCGTTTATCGACGGCGCTCCTTCGGTGGGCTGGGTAGCGGCGGTGGGCTATCTGGTGTTGCCGGTTTTGCTGGTAGCCTCTCAACTGTACATGCAGAAGATGATGTCGCCTTCTACGGGCAACGACCCCAACCAAAAAGCAATGGGCCAGGCGATGATGTTTATGCCCTTTATGTTCGGCTACTTTGCCCTGATTGTGCCTTCCGGGTTGAGCCTGTACTGGTTCACCAACAATATTTTGAGCATGGCCCAGCAATATTACACCAACAAGATTATGAAATCGCCGCAATCGCCGGCCAAAAAATCCGAACCGAAAATTATTGATGCCGTGGCCTCTAATGGCACAGAACCAGCTGCTGATGATGAAACCCCGGCCGGCCTGAATTTGTCTGATAACGCCAAAGAGAACCAACAGGTTAGCGAAAATGACACCCCTAAACCAATCTATAAACCTAGAGCAAAATCAAAGCGAAAGCGTAGAAAGTAGCGGCAAAACCATCAAAGACGCCATCAATCGCGGGCTGGAGCAATTGCAACTTGGCCCCGATGACGTGGATGTAACCGTCGTCTCTCCCGGCAGCCGGGGCATTTTGGGCCTGGGCGCAGAAGACGCCCTTGTGCGGCTAACGCCCAAACAACCGGTTGCGCCCGTCCCGACGGAGGAAACATCGCCGCCGGCCGCTGATGTCGCTGATGCACCCGCCGTTGAACCCGCCGCCGATGCCAACCTTGAACAATCGCCGGACGTGCAGCAACGCGCCCGGGAAGTGCTGGAATCCTTGCTGGAACGTATGAACGTCCCCGCCGGGGTTTCAACCCGCATGGGCCACGATTTGGTTGAGCCGGGCGAGCGCGTTCCCCTGACGCTTGATGTTTCCGGCCACGATTTGGGCCTGCTCATCGGCCGGCGCGGCGAAACGCTGTACGCCCTGCAATTTGTGGTGCGCCAAATCCTCAGCAAGGAAATGGGCCGCTGGCTGCCCGTGCTGGTTGATGTTGAATCTTATCTGGTCAGGCGGCGGAAAACCCTGCAACAACTGGCCGACCGCATGGCCGACCGGGTTGTCTTCAGCGGCCGCAAAGTAAACCTTGAGCCGATGGCCGCCCATGAACGACGCATCATCCACTTGCAGCTTCGGGACCACGAAAACGTTTATACCAACAGTGTCGGTGAGGGCGACAGACGCAAAGTTGTTATTTTGCCCAAATAAAAATGGTTTATGTTCTTGTATGGGTGGGCAAGGTGAAATCAATCAGCAAAGGCCGGCAGTACATAATCTGCCCGATGTCTAATTAAGAAAATCTGAATCCCGCCCTTGTGGTGGGATTTTGTTTAATAACGACCCACCCGTTATTTTAGCGCCGAAAGGGGCCGCCGTGACCTTCATATTTGCGTTCGCCAATCAAAAAGGGGGCGTGGGAAAAACAACCACCACCGTCAACATGGCCGCCTACCTGGCCGCCAGAAACGCCAGAGTGCTGCTGATAGACACCGACCCGCAGGCCAATGCCACCTCCAGCCTGAACGTTGCCCTGGGTGAAGGCGATTACACCCTGTACGATACCCTCATCAATCAGGTTCCCCTGCAAGAAACGATAGTTCGCACCGCCAGAAAAAACCTGTCGGTAGTGCCCTCGCACGCGGTGTTGGCCGGGGCCGAAGTGGAACTCATTCAGGTGATAGCCAGAGAAACCATCCTGAAAAAGGCGATGGCCGATATTGGACAGGATTACGATTTCATCTTCATCGACACCCCGCCCAGCCTGGGCCTGCTCACCGTAAACGCCCTGACCGCCGCCGACCACGGCGTTATCATCCCCATTCAGTGCGAATACCTGGCCCTGGAAGGGTTGACCCAACTGACCCACACCATCGAACTGGTCAGAGAAAACCTCAACCCGGCCCTGACCATCGCCGGTATGGTCATGACCATGTTCGATTATCGCACCAATCTGGCGGCGCAGGTGGTGCAGGAAGTCCACAAGCACTTCCCGGACCTGGCTTTCAAAACCATCATCCCGCGTAATGTGCGCTTAAGCGAAGCGCCCAGCTACGGCGAAGATATTTTGTCGTTTGCCCCGGCTTCAAAAGGGGCGCAGGCTTATCGCAACCTGACCGAAGAATTTCTTATGCGCATCAGACCGAAAGTAAACAAGGGAGGATGATTATGTCTAAAAAACAGGGGCTGGGCCGTGGTCTGGGGGCGCTCATTCCGCAAACGCCCAAAACCGGAACACCGGCGTCGTCGTCTGCCGGCCCGGCCTACATTCCCATCGACCGGATTCGACCCAACCCGCACCAGCCGCGCCAGACGATGAACGAGGAAAAGTTGCTGGAACTGGCCGCCTCCATCAAGGAACACGGCATCATCCAGCCGATTGTGGTAACGCAGGTGGGCAATATGTACCAGATTGTGGCCGGTGAACGGCGCTGGCGGGCCTCGAAACGGGCCGGTCTGCAAAAAGTGCCCGTCTTTGTGAAAGAGATAACCCCCCAGCAAATGCTGGAGCTGGCGATTGTGGAAAATATCCAGCGCGCCGACCTGAGTCCGCTGGAAGAGGCGCATGCTTTCGCCCAACTCATCGAAGAATTTGGCCTGACCCAGGAAGTGGTGGCCCAAAAAGTGGGCAAAAGCCGCACCGCCGTGGCGAACACCCTGCGGCTTTTGAAGCTGCCCGATGAATTGAAAGCGGCCCTCTCTGC
The DNA here is from genome assembly GCA_024278015.1 of Chloroflexota bacterium. GTDB lineage: Bacteria > Chloroflexota > Anaerolineae > 4572-78 > 4572-78 > JAJRUC01. Next base: position 2,087 of record JAJRUC010000293.1, on the reverse strand, counting down.
CGAAAAAATTACTGAAGGCCACGCCCGCGCCTTGCTGAGTATTGCCAAACCCGGAGCGCAGCGCGAGGCCCTGAACACCATCATTGAACGCAAACTCAACGTGCGCCAAACCGAAGCCCTGGTGCGGCAGATTGTTTCCGGCGATGCGCAACCCAAAAAGAAACGCCCCCCCCTGACCCCGCACGATAAAGACATAGTGCAGCGGTTTCAGGCCAGGTTGGGGACCAAAGTAGAAATGAGCCGTCTTGATGAGGGCGCCGGCGGCAAAATCACCATCCATTTTTATTCCGAAGAGGAATTGCAGGCCCTGTTTGACCTGCTGCTGGGCGGCGAATCACCCGCTTGAGCCGCAAAAATCCCGGAAAGAACCCTGATACCATGAGCAATCATTCAACCTCAAAAAAAATCGTCCTGTACCGCGTCATTATTTCGTTTTTGCTGGCCCTGTTCATTTTTGGGCTGGGTCTGGGCGCGGGCTACGGCTTAACCACCTACTTCCGCCTGAATATCCCCGCTACGGCCGATAATGCGGCTGCGCCCCAAAACTTCGGGCTGTTTTGGGAAGCGTGGCGCATTGTTGAACGCGATTTTTACAGCGGCATCCCCGGCGATTCGCAACCGACATACGGGGCCATCAAAGGCGCGTTGGCCGCCCTGAACGACCCGTACACCCTGTTTGTGGAACCCCGGCCCCGCGCCCTGGAAAAAGCCCAACTCGACGGCCGGTTTGGGGGCATCGGCGCGTTTGTCTCCCGCAATGAAGCGGGCAGCGTGCTGCTGGAGCCGATGGTCGATTCGCCGGCAGAGCAGGCCGGCCTGCTTAAAGGCGATGTCCTGATTCAGGTGGATGATACCCTGCTTGACCCCGCCATGACCACGGACGAGGTGGTACTGCTCATTCGGGGCGAAGTCGGCGCGCCGGTGACGCTGGTTGTGCGCCGGGCGGGCGAATCGGCCCCCTTGACCATTGAAGTTATCCGGCAGGTGGTCGAAACGCCCAGCGTGGTCTGGCGCATTACCCCGGAAGACCCCGCCGTCGGCTATGTTCAGCTCCGCATCTTTTCCAATCGAACCACCAAAGAACTGGAACGCGCCCTGTCAGAGTTGCAAACGGCGGGCGCCACCCGCTACCTGCTTGATTTACGCGGCAACGGCGGCGGCCTGCTGGATGCCGCCGTGGGCGTGGCCGGCGCTTTTTTGGAAGAGGGCGCCGTCCTGATTGAAGACAGGCGCGACCAGGACCCGAAAATATATTCGGTGCGCAAAGGGGGCTTCAAAGTGACCGCTGCCCCCCTCGTCATTTTGGTGGACGGCGGCACGGCCAGCGCCAGCGAAATTGTGGCCGGCGCCCTGCAAGATTATGGCCGGGCCACCCTGGTGGGCGAGCGCACTTACGGCAAGGGCAGCGTCCAACTGGTGTATGATTTGTCAGACCAATCGAGCGTGCATGTGACCATTGCCAAATGGTTTACCCCCAACCAGCACAATATCGACGGCGAAGGACTGACGCCGGATGTGGAAGTCCTGTTTTCGGAAGATGACCACGCTGCCGGTACCGACCCTCAATATCTGCGGGCGCTGGAATTGTTGCAAACCATGCCCTGACGATTCGGTCGATTTGAACCAGGTTAAGGGTTTAATTCCCCGCAACTTGTGCGAATATCATTCCCGCCTGTGCCCGTTGTGTGGGTGCGAAGGCGGGACTGACATCAGAAACGTTGCGGTAAAAAAGCATCCTTTTTCACTTTGGAAAAACTGGAAAAACAAGGTCAAACCAAATCCATTACTTATGCAAGAGGTCTGTTATACACAGGAGCGACACAAAAGCGATACGGCAGTTTGCAGGTGAACATATACTCAACTGCGTCACAAACGAACATGGTTTTTCACTGATATATGTTGGTTCGGGGTAGGGACAACCCTTGTGGTTGCCCTGTGTTTCAGCTTACCCCCCCCTCTGATGAAGCAACCGCTTCGCGTAACTCCCCCCTCGTGAGGGGGGAGAATGTAACACTTCCCCCCCTCTGATGAAGCAACCGCTTCGCGTAACTCCCCCCTCGTGAGGGGGGAGAATGTAACACTTCCCC
>JAJRUC010000292.1 GCA_024278015.1 Chloroflexota bacterium | reverse complement strand
GGTTATCCGTCCACGTTCTGCCGCCGCGCTCTACATTTTCCTGGTCCAGCACATAGGCGGTAGGATAGGTCAGCTTGGCTAAAAAGTAGGCTTTGGGGGAATCGATGGTCAGTTGCAGGGTGTAATCGTCCACAGCCTGCACGCCGGCCACTTCCGACGTTTTGCCGCGCAGCTTGTCGCGGCAGCCGACGATGTCGCCCAGATAGGTATCGGCGGTGGAGGAGCGGGTGAAGGGGTCGCAGGCGCGTTCAAAGGACCATTTAAAATCCTGGGCGCGGACCGGCTTGCCGTTATGAAATTTTACATTGTCCCGTAACTGAAACGTGTAAACCGTGCCGTCATCGGAAACATCCCAGCTTTCGGCAATATCGGGCGTCAGTTTCAGGTCAATATCATACGTCACCAGCCCGCTGTAAATTTCTACCACATACACCGCCGAAGTGGCGTCGCCGCTCAGGTGGGGGTCCAGCGTGGGCGGGTCGCCGCCGGGCAGGGTCAGCACCTGTTCGCCTTCGCGGGCCGGGGGAAAAGCGGGCGCGGGCGATTCATCGGGCTGATTTTGCCGGTTATCCGGCCGGGGGGCGCCTTGCGAGGGTGAATCGCCGCCGCCGTCCAGGCCAGGCGCAGAAAACTCGTCTGACGCATTTTTCAAAAAAACAGAGCCGCCGACAATGCCCACCACGCACGTGGCGCCCAGACAAACAACCAGTACAACCGCCAACAAGGGTATCCAACGATTTTTTTCAGACATAGGCCATCCTGTCATTAAGTTGAAATACAGAGTGAAAACACACAAGAATTGTACGAACATCGCCTCTAAAAGTCAAGCGAATTTTACCTGACGCAACTATTTTCATTTTGACAACACATATTTGCTTTCCAGGTACTTTACACTAAAATCGAAGAAATTGTGCGAGATTTTATAATGAAACGTTCTCCCAAACGACCCTATAAGATTTTGATGCTGGCGCCCACCATGTTTTTCGCCGATTACGGCTGTCATGTCCGTATTTATGAGGAGGCGATGGTATTGAAGGCGATGGGCCATCAAGTGACCGTTCTGGCTTACCCCAACGGCAGAGACCTGGGCGGGCTTGACGTGCGTCGAAGTTGGGGGGTTCCGTTTAATTATCGCATCGTGGTCGGGTCTTCGCGGCACAAAATCTATCTTGATTTTATGCTGGCCCTCAAAGCCGTATGCCACGTTTTGGCCGATAAACCGGACATCATTCACGCCCACCTGCACGAAGGCGGCTTGCTGGGCTGGTTTTTAAGCAAACTGACCGGCGTCCCCCTGGTGTTCGATTTTCAGGGCAGCCTCACCAGCGAAATGCTCGACCACAAATTTATCTCTGAAAACCACTTCTTGTTCAAGCCATTACGCCGGCTTGAAAAACGCATTAATCACATGGGGCGGGTCGTCTTAACCAGTTCCCGACACGGCGCCACCATTTTAAAAGAAGATGGCGTGCCGGCAGGGCGCATCCATCCCACGCCGGATTGCGTCAACCCCGATAGCTTCAACCCCAATCGCTATTCAAATGAAGAGAAAGCGGCTCTCAAGCAAAAATTGGGCCTGCCCCCCCACAAACAACTCCTTGTTTACGCCGGTTTGCTCACCGAGTATCAGGGCGTGGGCCTGCTGTTACACGCCCTGCACCACCTGACCCTCCAACGAAATGATTTTCACTTGCTGCTGATGGGGTTTCCGGCAGTGGCCCACTACCGGCAACTCGCTCAAACATTGGGGATTGGTCATATTGTAACCTTCACCGGCAAAATGCCCTACGAAACCCTGCCCGTTCACCTGGCTTTGGGCGATATTGCCATTGCCCCCAAGCTATCCAACACAGAGGGAAACGGCAAAATTCTGAATTATATCAGCATGGCGCTCCCCACCATCGCCTTCAAAACGCCGGTCAGCCGGGAATATTTGGGGCAATATGGCATTTACGCCCATGAAAAAACAGCCCCCGCCCTGGCCGAAGCCATCAACCAGGCGTTGAACATGTCAGCCGATAAAAAAGGGCAATTGGGGCGCACCGGGCGCAAACGGGCCAAAGGAAAATTCACATGGAAACGAATCGGCCGGCAAATTGAAGTGGTGTACGACGCCGTTTTAAGCGGCGACCCGCAACCCGCCCAGGCCGTAAAAAAAGCAACGATAGAAGTAAATCGCTAACAATAAAAGCAAAAAAATAAATTTATCCTGCCCGATTGATTTTTATTTGAAAGTACAGTATAATGGGGCAGAAAGTAATCTGTTGAAGGAGGAGCCACCAAGGTTTCATGCAAAAGGGAGAGGTTATTACCAATAATCAGGATTCAAATCGGCCGGAAGAAGAAATGACGATGGCCGAACTGATGGAAATGTCGGATGATATGATTCAGCCCCTTGAAAAAGGGACATTAGTCACCGGCACCGTTGTCAGCATTAGAGATAACGAACTACTGGTTGATGTCGGTTCTAAATACGAAGGCGTTGTCAAATCGAAAGATTTGGAACGGGTTGACCCCGCCTACGTTAAAGAACTGAAAGTTGGCGATGAAATTCGCGTGTATGTTGTTCATCTGGCGGATGAAGAAGGGTACGTGAGTCTTTCATTAAACAAGGCGCTGGTTGAAAAAGACTGGGAAAAAGCGCAAATATTGTTTGAATCGCAGGAAATTCTGGAGCGAAAGGTTATCAGTACCAACAAAGGCGGTTTGATTGTCCAGTTTGGCTCTGTGCGCGGTTTTGTGCCCGGCTCACAACTGGACACCGCCCAGCCGGGCCGGCAGGACAAAACCAATCAATGGGCCAACCTGGTTGGTCAGGACCTTAGCCTGAAGATTATCGAAGTTGACAGACGCCGCAACCGGCTCATTCTTTCAGAACGGGCCGCCGTAACCGAACTTCGCCAGCAGCAAAAGATTGATATGCTGAGCGAACTCAACGAAGGGCAAACCGTTAAAGCGGTTCGCGTTAGCAGTTTGGCCGATTTTGGCGCCTTTGTAGACCTGGGCAATGGGGCAGAGGGCCTCATCCACCTGTCAGAACTATCCTGGTCGCAAATTTCGCACCCCAGAGACGTGCTGAAAGTGGGCGATATTATCGACGTTTCGGTCATTAACATAGACCACGCCCGCCAGCGAATTGGCCTGAGCCTGAAACGGCTTCAACCCGAACCCTGGACGCAGGTCCTGGACCTTTACAACCCCGGCCAAATTGTCTCGGCCGTCATCACCAAACTGACCAGTTTCGGCGCCTTTGCCAGAATAGACCAACTCATCGAAGGGCTGATTCACATTTCGGAACTTTCCGACAGACAAATTGCCCATCCCCACGAGGTCGTTCAGGAAGGCCAAACCGTCAACGTGCGCATCATCAGCATCGAACCGAATCGCAAACGTATGGGCTTAAGCCTGAAACAGGTTGAGGCCGCCGAAGCCGATTGGGACGAAGAAGAGCCGGCGGTTGAAGAAGAGC
>JAJRUC010000291.1 GCA_024278015.1 Chloroflexota bacterium | reverse complement strand
TCGCACCGTCCCGCCGCAAGCGGCCATTCCGGCCCAGACCGGCGGCAAGCGGTCTGCCCAACCACGCCGGCGCACATCCGGTATGGCGCCGCCCGTGCCTGTCAGGCCGGTGGCTCCGCCGCCGCCGTTTGCGCGGGCCGGTCGTCCGGTTTCCCGTCCCGTTGTCCGCCGGGCCGGCAGCCCGGTTCCGCCCCGCAAAAAATCCCGAAAAGTCAAGGCCGTCAGCGGCAACGTGCGCCCGGCTTCGCGGGCGGCCCGGCCCGTCCGGCAGGCCAAAGCCTCAAAGGCTGTCTCCCCCGGCCGCAAGGGGGCCGCCGCCGCCCGAAAGCAGGCCAAAGCCGCCCCCTCCGGGGCTGCTTCGGTGGCTAAAGGGGCCAGGAAAGCCGGCAGAAAGGTTCGTCGCCGGGTGGATGGCGTGAGCCACTGGTACGCCAATATGCCGCTCGGCACCCGCGTGGGCCTGGTTGTTTTAATGTTGCTGCTGGTCTGGATGTGTTTTATCGCCTCTTCGGCCAGCGTTATCAGCGCCCTGGCCGCCCCGTTGCTGGGGCAGGACGGGCAATTTCTTAATGGCGATGAATCCGGCGCGCTGGTGAATGACCTGTCGCAAACCGACCTGGTGGCCTCGCTGCCGTTTGTCGAAACCACCACGCCCACGCCCACCATCACCCCCACCCCCACCGATACGGTTACGCCCAGCCCCACGGTTACGCAAACGCCCATCCCCACCTTTACGCCCAGCCCCACGCCCACGCCCACGCCCGTCGATACGCCAACCGTAACGCCCACCCCCACCTCTACCAATACGCCGACGGCCACCCCCGTTCCGCCCACCAGCACCCCGGCCTACCATCCGCCCACCAATACGCCTGAACCTACTTTAACGCCCACCCCCAACGTCGATTTTCGGGTGGTAAAATTCCGAAAGTTGACCGCGTGTGAAAACGAGGGCAATCATCACATTTATCTGCGGGTGATTGACGCCAACGGCAACGGTTTGAACAATATTCCGGTCAGGATTGCCTGGGGTAAAAATGCCAACGATGGCGTGACCGCCAAAACCGAGGCCAAAGACAAGGGTGATGGTTTCATCGAGTTTGCCATGTTCAAGGGAACCTACAGCGTGCAGGTAATGGGCGGTTCGTCGGAAGTGAAAGACGGCATCACCCCCGATTATCAGGTTGATGAACGTTGCGACGCTTCCGGCAATGCGGTGGGGAACTCGTTGTATCACGCTTCCTTTGAGGTTATTTTCCAGCGCCGGTACTAATTTACACCAGTTGACTTTTTGATTGCGGGCACGGAAAAATGCAGACCGTATGGTCTGCATTTTGTTTACGAGGATTGCTGCCGGCCCTTTCGATGGTTTGACAGCCGTCCGGCTTCGTGGTATCATCCCCTGTGCTTTGGCACTCATCCTGTTTGAGTGCTAAATTGATGAATGGGTGAGATAAACATCAGAATATGGAATTAACGCCCCGACAAGAAACGATTTTAAAAATTATCGTTAGCGAGCATATAAAAACCGGCGCCCCCCTGGGGTCGAACACGTTGGTGCATAAATACAAGCTGGGGGTCAGTTCTGCCACGGTGCGCAACGAAATGGCCGCTTTGGAGCAGAAGGGCTATCTGGTTCAGCCCCACACCTCTGCCGGGCGCGCGCCGTCAGAAAACGGTTTTCGATATTTTGTGCAAAAATTGATGGACGAAGCCATCCTTTCATCCACCGAGCAATTGATGATTCAGCATCAATTTCATCAGGCCCGGCTGGAACTGGACCAGTGGATGCGCTTGAGCGCGGCGGTGCTGGCTCACTCAACCCACAACGCCTCGCTGGTCACATCCCCCAAAATCAAACAATGCGAAGTGAAGCACGTAGAACTGGTTTCTATTCAGGACCGGGTAGCTTTGTTGATACTGGTTTTGAAAGAAGGCACCGTCAAACAGCAAATCATCAATCTGGAAATTGCCCAAACCCAGGACGATTTGCGCGTTATCTCCCGTCGTTTAACCGAATTGTGGTCCGGCAAGATGGTCAATCGGGTTAAAACGATGATGCCGACCCTGTCCGGACTGACCTTGCAGGTAGCCATCGTTGTGTCTGAGATGATGCAGCGCCTGAACCTGCGCCAAACCAGCGATATGTACCATGCCGGTCTGTTGCATCTGCTGGAAACAGACGTGGTGCAAAGCGATATTCTTGAGCAGGTCATCCGCATCCTTGAAGAACGCCGTCTGGTTGAACAAATTGTCGGCCAAACACTGGGCCGGCAGGGCGTGCAAATTATCATCGGCGGCGAAGGCCAGTGGAACGACCTCTCGCAAATCAGCATCGTCTTATCCAGCTACGGCACCGCCGACGGCGCCACCGGCACCCTGGGCGTGGTTGGCCCCATCCGTATGCCGTACAGTCGCGCCGTGTCAATCGTCCAGTTTATGTCCGGCTTGATGAGTAATTTGATGGGCGATTTGTACGGCTCTCAAACCGCTTGAAAATCCCCACGAGGTGAAAATTTATGACTCTCGCAGCAGAAGACCAATCTCTCGCCGAAGCCCGCATCCCGGCCGCCCCGGAAGCCGACGCAGAACAGCCCCAACCCGCCCCCGAAGCGGAAGCGTCCGCGCCGGCAGAGGGCTTGCCGGCCAAACTGGAGGCGGCGCAAGCTGAAGCGGCCAAAAATCTGGATGGCTGGCAACGCGCCACCGCCGAATTGCAGAATTACAAAAAACGCCAACTTGAACAGGCGGCCCGGCGACATGAAGAGACAACCGCCCAAATCATCGCCGCCCTGTTTCCGGTACTCGATGACCTGGACCTGGCTTTTCAAAATGTGCCGGCCAATTTAACCGGGCAGGAGCAAAACTGGCTGGCCGGCTTTAAGCTGGTGCAACGCAAACTCCTGAAAATTCTGGAAGATAATCGCGTAGAGGCCATTGCTGCCACCGGCGAGTTTGACCCCACCCTGCACGAAGCCGTGACCTGTGAAGACAGCCCGGAACACGACTCAAATCATATTATTGCCGAATTACGCAAAGGGTATAAAATGGGTACTCGCATTTTGCGGCCCGCTTTGGTGCGCGTGGCCCGGTAGTCTGTATCATATCACGGCTGAAGCAAATTGTTTTCAGAGGAACTCAGCTTTCAGCAGCCAGTTATCAGCTTCAAAACAGGATAACTGCAAGCTGACGGCTGACTGCTATTTACAAACCTGAGTTCGGGATAAGAAAAAATGTGCCAAAACACGGCAAAACAGTCCACAGATGGACACAGATTAACACCGATAAAATCAAAAAATAAAAAATCTGTACCCGCAGGGCATTATAATGTCCATCTGTGTTAAGCTGTGGATTATAATCCTTATCCCGAATTGAGGTTACAAGGGAGCAATCTATTATGGGAAAAATCATCGGCATTGACCTGGGCACTACCAACTCTGTTATGGCCGTGATGGAAGGGGGAGACCCCGTGGTCATCCCCAATGCCGAAGGCAGCCGCGTCACGCCATCGGTGGTGGCGGTAAACCCCAAAACCGGCGAGCGACTGGTGGGCCAAATTGCCAAACGGCAATCTGTGGTCAACGCCAAAAACACCATCTTTTCGATTAAACGGTTTATGGGCCGCAAATTCAGAAACCCCGAAGTGCAGCGGGCCATAAAATTTGTGCCGTATGACGTAAAAGAAGCCCCCAATGGCGATGTGCGCGTGGTGATGGGCGATAAAGAATATAGCCCTCCGGAAATCAGCGCCATGATTTTGCAAAAATTCAAAGCCGATGCCGAAGCCTGTTTGGGCCAACCCGTCACCCAGGCTGTCATTACCGTGCCCGCCTATTTTAACGATACCCAGCGCCAGGCCACCAAAGACGCCGGTAAAATTGCCGGCCTGGAGGTGCTGCGCATTATTAACGAGCCGACCGCCTCTTCGCTGGCTTACGGCCTGGACAGGCAGGAAGATGAGCAAATTGCCGTGTACGACCTCGGCGGCGGTACCTTCGATATTTCTGTCATCGAAGTTAGCGATGGCGTCTTTGAAGTGAAATCGACCAACGGCGACACCCTGCTGGGGGGCGATGACTTTGACCAGACCCTCATTTTGTATTTGATAGACACCTTCAAGCGGGAAAACGGCATTGACCTGAGCGCGGATACGCAGGCCCTGCAACGGCTTAAGGAGGCGGCAGAAAAAGCGAAGATTGAGCTTTCGACCACCATGCAAACCGAAATCAACCTGCCCTACCTTACCGCCGACGCCGCCGGCCCCAAACATCTGGTGGCGCCCATCACCCGCTCCAAACTGGAGCAACTGACCCGACACCTTGTCCAAAAATCGCTTTTGCCGGTGCGGGCCGCCTTGAAAGACGCCAAACTGGGCACACAAGACATTACCGATGTGATTTTGGTGGGCGGCCAAACCCGTATGCCCGCCGTGCAGGATGCGGTGCAAAAAATGTTCCACAAGCCGCCGCACAAAGGCGTTAATCCCGATGAAGTGGTGGCCGTGGGCGCGGCCATTCAGGCCGGCGTTTTGGCCGGAGAAGTGAAAGATGTTCTGCTGCTGGATGTCATCCCCCTTACCCTCAGCATCGAAACGCTGGGCGGGGTGGCTACGGCCCTGATTTCGCGCAATACCACCATCCCCACCAAAAAAAGCCAGGTCTTTTCTACCGCCTCCGATAACCAGACCCAGGTTGAAATTCACGTGGTGCAGGGCGAGCGTCCGATGGTGGCCCACAACAAAAGTCTGGGCAAATTCATCCTCGACGGCTTTCCCCCGGCCCCCAGAGGCATCCCCCAAATTGAAGTGGCCTTTGATGTGGACGCCAACGGTATTTTGAACGTGACCGCCACCGACAAGGCCACCGGGCGCGACCAGCACATGCGTATTGAGCCGGACAGCGGCCTGAGCGACGCGGAAATTGAGCGCATGGTGCAGGAGGCGGAAGAGCATCAGGCCGAGGACGAGCGCCGCAAGCAGGAAATTGAAACCCGCAACCAGGCCGAAGGGACGCTCCACGCCGCCGAAAAAATGCTGGCGGATTTTGGCGATAAACTGGACGCCGGCCTGAAGTCTCAACTTGAGGGCGATATGGCCGCCCTGAAAACCGCCTTGCAGGGGCAGGATATTGACGCTGTGCAAGCTGCCGGCGATGCTCTGGCCCAATTGATGCAGACAGTCGGGGCGCAGATGTACCGGCAGCCGGGGGCAGCGCCGGACAGCGGCGCGTCATCCTCTGCCAATGAGGCCCCCGCCGCCGATGAAGACATCATCGACGGCCAGTTTGAGGAAGCTTAACCGGATTGAATTTTTATATCGACATTTAAGGAATATGGCATAACAAGTTTATGAGCGCAAAACGTGACTATTACGAGGTTTTGGGCGTGCAGCGGAACGCATCGCAAGCCGATCTAAAAAAAGCCTATCGCCAACTGGCCCGCAAATATCACCCCGATGTGAGTAACGCGCCCGGCACAGAAGAAAAATTCAAGGAAATTAACGAAGCCTACGAAATTTTGTCTGACGCGGATAAACGCGCCACCTATGACCGCTTTGGACACGCCAGCTTTAGCGGGGCCGCCGCCGGCGGGGGCTTTGGGGCCGGTTACGGCGGCTTCACCGACCCCTTTGAAATTTTTGAGGAAGTCTT
>JAJRUC010000290.1 GCA_024278015.1 Chloroflexota bacterium | reverse complement strand
TGTTGCACGATGTCGGCAAATCGCCGGGGCTGCCCCTTTTTCACCGGGTGGTCATCGTCTTGCTGGAAAAACTCCGGCCCGCCCTGCTGGCCCGCCTGGCCGATGCCCCCCTCGATTGCCCGTTGTGGCGCCGGCCTTTTGTGGTCAACGCCCAACACCCCCGCCTGGGGGCGGAATGGGCGCAAGAGGCGGGCTGTTCGCCGCTGGTGGTTTCGCTGATAGCCATGCACCAGCAAAAACCGGCTGCGCCTGCCCCGGATTTTACGGCCACGCTGCATGCCGCCCTTTACCGGGCCGACAACCTGAATTGATTTTGACTATGCAAGCTGCGAAAGAGGCACTATGAGCGACACCACCATTACCGTTATCGGCGCCGGGCTGATTGGCGTCTCGCTGGGCCTGGCCCTGAAGCAATCTGAAAACGCGCCCACCCTGATTATCCACGACAAAGAACCGGCCCACAGCCGGGAGGCCATCAAGCGGGGCGCCTTCGATAAATCTCACTGGAATTTACTGAACGCCTGCGAAAACGCCGACCTGATTGTGCTGGCTATTCCCACAGCGGGTATCAAACCCACCCTGGAAGCCCTGGCCGCCGACCTGAAAGAGGGGGTCATCATCACCGATACGGCCCCTACCAAAGCCGATGTCATCAAAACGGCTGCCTCGGTTTTGCCCCCGCACGCCCATTTTGTGGGCGGCAATCCTGTTGTCAGCGCCACAAACAGCGGCCCCAAAAACGCCCACGCCAATCTCTTCAAAAACGCGCTGTACTGCTTAACCCCCACCGCCAACACCCCCCCCAAAGCCATTAACATGCTTGAGGCGGTCATTCAACTGATTGGGGCCACTCCCTTCTTTTTAGACCCGCTTGAACACGATGGCCTGATGAGCGGCGTAGAGAGCTTGCCCGCGCTGTTGAGCCTGGCCCTGGTGCAAAGCGTCACCCGGCCCCCCTCCTGGCGCGAGATGCGCAAACTGGCCGGCGGCACGTTCTCGCTGGTCAGTTCCGGCGCCGGCGGCGACCCCGATTCGCTGGCCGCCACCTTCATCCACAACAAAGAAAACATCTTGCGCCAGGCCAGACAAACCATCAACACCCTCAACGCCCTGACGGAATTGATTGAAACCGCCGACCATGAAGCCCTGACCGAAGCCATCGACCAGGTTATTGTGGCCCGCGACGCCTGGCAATCAGACTTCGAGGCCCAAAATTTAAGCAACCTGGCCCCCCGTTCTTCCGTTAAACTGGAAAGGCCCGGCCTCTTCAATCAACTCTTCGGCTTTGGCCGCAGCCGCAAAAAATAAGGGATGATGTACGTTTATATGGTTGAATGTAACGACGGCACGCTGTACACCGGCTGGACCACCCACCTTGAAAACCGGGTGGCCGCCCACAACGCCGGACGCGGGGCCAGATACACCCGCGCCCGTCGCCCGGTGAAACTGGTGTACGCCGAAACCCGGCCCACGCGCAGCGACGCCATGAAACGGGAACGGCAAATCAAGCGCATGGCCCGCGCCCAAAAACTGGCCCTGATTGCCAATTATGACCCCCGCCGAATTTGAAACCCGCGTGGCGATATGGGCCGCCCAGCCCTCCGCCTTTTCAGACGCAGACTGGCCGGCCTTCATCCGGGCCTGCTCTCCGGCGCCGTTCAGCCCGCACGCGCTGCAAGCCGACCCCGCCCTGTGGGGTACGTTTTGGCAGGGCGATGTGATAGCCCCCGGCTACACCCTGCCCGCGCTGGAACTGGCTTTTTTGCGGGCCACCCGGCTGGAGCAAACCTTTGCCGCAGACTCCCCGTCCCAATTTCTGGATTCCCTGCAACAAATGCTGGCCCGTCCCCCGCACGGCCTTTGGGCGGCCCGATTGCATGCGGGCCGGGCTGTGTGCGCCGTCTTTTTCGATGACGATTCGCCGCCGGCATGTATCTGGCTCACCGCCGTGGGCATTACGGCGGCCTGTCGGGCCGGGTTTGCCCGCCAACCCGGATACAACCTGACGGCCTTAAAGCCTTGCAGGCCGATGACACCCCCATCGCCCCCAAAACAAAGCGACCACCGCGCCATGCCGGCGGAGTGGTCGGCTGAATGGGAATCGCTATCCGGCCCGATGCGGCAGGACCGGCTCATTCAGTTTCATCGATTGTGCGGATATTTCCAACATCCCCCCGCCGATATTCTACGGTATCGGGCCGTCTTTTTGCCGAACCAGCCTCCCCGCTCGCCAAAACAGGCGTTCAACTTCCGCCGCAACCTTCATTTTAGATAGCAGAACGCGCATTGCTGCGGCGTCACCGGCGCTGTAAAACCGGCGCGCGGGCCGGGCATGGGGGGGGGCGGCCAGTTGCCGGTTTTGCAAAAGACGCTGCACCCGGCGGGCCACAGCCTCCGCCGGATTCAGGATAGTCATTTGATGACCGGTAATTTTTTCGATGGCGGGTATCAAAAAAGGGTAGTGGGTGCAGCCCAAAACCAGTTGGTCAACCTGGGCGGCCAGCATCGGCTCAAGATATTGCCGCAGCCGCTGCCCGGTTTGGGGACCGTCGAATTGACCGGCTTCAACCAGCGGCACCAGCCCGGGCGCAATCTGCCGGTGGATGGTGGCGCGGCGGGCGCAGGTTTGGGCAGTATGCTGAAACAACGCTCCCCGAAACGTGCCCGCGGTGGCTAAAACACCGATGTGTCCCGTTTTTGTGGCCTGGGCGGCGGGTTTTACCGCCGGTTCCAGCCCCACAAAGGGCGCGTTAAATTTTTGGCGCAGGCTATACAAGGCGGCGGCGCTGGCAGTATTGCAGGCCACCACAATTAATTTGCACCGATTTTCCACCAGAAAACGGCTGATTTCGGTGGAAAAGGCGGCTATTTCCCCCGCCGGGCGCGGTCCGTAGGGGCAATGGGCCTGGTCGGCCACATAAATTGTGGATTCATGCGGCAGGCGGGCCGCAATTTCTTGCCAAACAGTTAGCCCCCCTACCCCGGAATCAAACACGCCGATGGGTCCGGCATCAGACATGGGTCAGGCCATCCGTTGCCGGCAGGTTTCAATGAAGGCGGCAAACATGGCCGGGGCGTGGGGGGTGTCGGCCACCAGTTCTTCCGGGTGCCACTGCACGCCGCAGTAAAACGGGTGCGAAGGTAAATCAATCACCTCCGGGATATTATCGGCGGCCCGCCCCACAATTTGATACGGCGCCGGCAATGTTTTTACCGATTGGTGATGCAGGCTGTTCACCTTCAGCCGGGATATTTGCAAATAATTTGCCGGCCGGGATTCTTCATCTATCTGAACGGCGTGGGCCAGATAATTACGCGCCCGTTTATCTTCGTTGCGATGAAAATCGTGCCGGCCGGCCTGCGCTATGCCACCGGCAATATCCTGGCACAGTTCTCCGCCGGCGGCCACGGCCATCACCTGAAAACCGCGACAAATACCCAGCAGCGGCTTGTCGTCAACGGCGGCCCATCGGGCCAGGGTAATTTCTACCCGGTCACGGTCATCCTGAATATCGGCGGTAGCGGGGTGCATATCCTGGCCGTAGCGGGCGGGGTTAATATCGCCGCCGCCGGTCAGCAGCACGCCATCAGCCAGATTATACAGCACGCGCAAGGCAGATTCATCCACATCCAAAGGAACAAGGAACGGCGCCCCCCCGGCCTTGACGATGGCCTGAATATAGGTTACATTTTGGGCTTCGATGTTGCGCCCGGAGTAATGGTTGCTAATATCGTATCGGCAGGGAATGGCAATAACGGGTTTTTGGGTCATAAATTTATTCAACCTTCTCTAAAAATTTGGGTGTTGCGCCCTTGACGGCAGCGGCATACACGCCGCGCAGTTCCGGGTCTATTAATGCGGCAATAGCCATCATCACCTGGTCGGCACAGGCTTGCAATTGGGTCAATTTATCGCGTCCGGCGGGCGGGGGCAAATAAATGAGCCGGCCGATGTTCAGGTGGATGCGCAATCGTTTGAAGTGAAGCAGGTTATCGACAAGATTTTGCTGGCCGGAAATGCCCACCGGCAAAACGGGCGCGTTTGCTTTGGTAGCCAGATAGGCGATGCCTGGTTTGGCCCGCATCAGCCCGCCGGTGTGGCTGCGGGTTACTTCCGGGGCGATGCCTAAAATTTCGCCCCGTTTCAGCACTGTGACGGCTTTTTTCAAGGCGGCCCGGTCTACTTCTCCCCGGTGGACGAAGATTGTGTTGGCCGCCAGTTTAAGAATCCCGCCCACAAGAAAATTATCTTTCCACTTGTAAGCGGCAAAGGCGTTTATTTTTTGGACAGGCATTGCCACCAGCAAAACGGGGGTATCAATCAAGGCCAGGTGATTGATAGCCATTAAAAACGGCCCATGCGGGGGAACATTTTCTGCGCCGGTGACATCTATTTTGGCAATTAATTTGAACAGCAGGGTAAAAACAATTTTCAAAAATCGATAGCGCATTTTGGACAATAAACCT
>JAJRUC010000289.1 GCA_024278015.1 Chloroflexota bacterium | reverse complement strand
GGGGGTAAAATGCACACTGTGAGATATAGAATTTTGTCAAATTACAGACTGCGTAACATGAGTAATTAATCCGGGTTCAAAAACCTTGAGCGCGCTTTTTGCCCCCGCCTTGCCTCCCCCGATGTCGGGGGACGCGAAGCGGGAAGGGGAGAGAACGCCGTGATTTACCGCAACTGCATAAATCCTGTTGCGTCTATTCGTTTTGCAGCAACGGCACATACAACTCACGGGAATATTCTTTTAACATGCGCGACATACTGAATTGCGGGGCCACCGTTTTTATCGATTGGCGCATCATCGCCACCCACCCTTCGGGGATGCCCTGCTCGTTTCGATTGTAGAACCGGGGCACAACCTCTTTTTCCAGCAGGTCGTACAGATAGCCCGCGTCGCGGTGGTCATCCGGTTCTTCATCAGTGCCGATAACCCAGCCATTGGCGCCGTCATACGCTTCGGGCCACCAACCGTCGCTGATGCTTAAGTTGGGGATGCCGTTTGTCCCCGCTTTTTGGCCGCTGGTGCCGCTGGCTTCGTATGGCCGGCGGGGCGTGTTGAGCCACACATCCACCCCGGAAACCAGATGGCGGCCCACATTGATGTCGTAGTCTTCCACAAAAACAATGTGCCCGGCCAGACCCGCCTCAAAAGAACGGTGGTAAATTTCCCGAATGAGCGCCTTGCCCGGCTCATCGCGGGGGTGGGCTTTACCGGCAAAGATAAATTGCACCGGCCGGCCGGTGGTGTGAATAATGCGCTTCAGCCGTTCCACATCGGTAAAGAGTAGCGTGCCGCGCTTGTAGGTGGCAAACCGGCGGGCAAAGCCGATGGTCAGGGCATTGTTATTCAGCAACTGGAAGGTGGTATCAAGCTGGCCCTGGTCTGCGCCCATGCGGGCCAGGCGATGGCGAATACGCATACGCACAAAATTAAGCATCCTGGCCCGCACCATATTGCGCAACCGCCACAATTTTTCGTCAGAAATACGGTCGATGGCCTGCCACATTTGGGCATCGTCAATATTCAAGACCCAATCCGGCCCCATTTCATCATCAAAGGCGGCTTTTAACTCCGGGGCCAGCCAGCTTTCGGTGTGGATGCCGTTGGTCACGTAGCTGATGGGCGCTTGTTCCGGCTTTCTTTCGGGCCAAAGCCAGTGCCACATACGCCGGGAAACCTCGCCGTGCAATTTGCTGACGCCGTTTCTCTTTGCGGCCAGCCGCAAGCCCAAAACGGTCATGCTGAAGGTCGGCCCCCAGTTCTGGTCGTGGCGGGCCAGTTCCAGAAATTGCTCTTTGCTGATACCCAGTTGTTCCCAGAAACCGGCAAAGAATTTTTCCATCATGGGGAAGGGGAAGGCGTCGTGGCCGGCGGGCACGGGGGTGTGGGTGGTAAAAACCGAGGTGGCTTTCACCCGCGCGGCGGCTTCATCAAAAGACGACCCGGCCTGCACGTATTCGCGCATGCGTTCCAGCACCATAAAGGCCGAATGGCCCTCGTTCATGTGGTAGATGGCCGGGATGTGGCCCAAGCGGCGCAAGGCCCGCACCCCGCCGATGCCCAGCACCATTTCCTGAGCCAGCCGCATTTCCTGGTCGCCGCCGTACAGCCGGGCCGAAAGTTCGCGGTCGTTGGGGTTGTTGGGATGAATGTCGGTGTCCATCAAAAACAGGGACACATTACCCACCTGAATACGCCACACCTTGGCGTACACCCGTCTGCCGGGCAAACCCACCGAAACCACCACTTCCTTGCCGTTGGCATCGAAGGCGGGCAGGGCGGGCACTTCAGAAAAACGCACTTTTTGATAAATGGCCTCCTGATTCCCTTCGGCAGTGATAACCTGCTTGAAATAGCCCTGCGGATACAAAAAACCAACGCCAATCAATGGCAAGCCCAAATCACTGGCCTCTTTGATATGGTCGCCGGAGAGGATGCCCAACCCCCCCGAATAGATGGGCAGGCTTTCGTGCAGACCAAATTCCGCCGAAAAATAGGCGATTCGCCGGTCCGCCAAATCGGGGTACGTCTGGGCAAACCACGTCCGGTCAAAAACCTGATAAGCGTCAAAATCGGCCATGATTTTGTGGTACAGTCTTAAAAATTCGGCGCTTTGGGCCACCTTGTCCAGGTCAACCTGTCGCACCTCGCGCAAAAACCGAACCGGGTTGTGATAAATCTCTTCCCACAACTCCGCATCAATTTCCTGATACAGGGCCGTCGCTTCGGGATGCCAGCTCCACCACAAATTGTAAGCCAGTTCCAGCAACCGGCCAATGCGTTTGGGGATGGGGGTAAAGCCGGCGGCTAATGTTGCAGTATCCATACACTCTCCTTTTTTCCGGTTTTCAAACCAGTTAAACCGAATATCTGTATTAACTTTAAAACATACCGGCCAAATAAACAAACCGGCTTGTATTTTTGTGGCCCAATTTGCAAAATCAGACCATTCTACATTTTTATTTTTCTGTTTTTAACAGTAAACTATACTCAACTGCGTCACAAACGAACATGGTTTTTCACTGATATATGTTGGTTCGGGGTAGGGACAACCCTTGTGGTTGCCCTGTGTTTCAGCCCGAATTTGGGCGACCACAAGAGTCGCCCCTGCAAAAACCGGCGCATTCCTGCAAATCCATGTTATTTGTAACTACTCACCCCCCTCTGATGAAGCAACCGCTTCGCGTAACTCCCCCCTC
>JAJRUC010000288.1 GCA_024278015.1 Chloroflexota bacterium | reverse complement strand
GGGCCGGCTGATGAACGAAAATCACGCCATTCAGCGCGAACTGGGCGGCTCCGGCGAGGTGAACGACCGCCTGATTGAAGCGGCTTTGCAGGCGGGCGCGTTGGGGGCCAAACTGGTCGGGGCCGGCGACGGCGGAACCATTATCGCCTTGTGGCCCTGGCCCAACACCGCCCCGCTGACAGAAGCGTTGAACGCGGCGGGGGCTGCGGCCTGCTACCGTCCGCAGGTTGCGCCGGGGGCAACTGTTGAATGTGAGGCTGCGCCCGTACCGGCGGAAAAATTAAAAATGCAAAAGGCAAAATGAAAAAGGCCGGCAATTCAAAATTTTGCCCTTTACGTTTTGAATTTTGAATTGCCGGAAAAAACTCAACTGATTGACTAAACTGCCAACCGTGCTATACTCATCGGTTACAGACAGAAATAGACGCACCTTATTTGAAGAAGGAGAAAACAGAATGAAACGCATCATCTATATGCTTTTGCTGATTGTATTGGTCGTTGGTCTGGCAGCATGCGGCTCGTCCGGGTCTCAAGGCAAAACCGGCGGAGACGCCCAGAATAACGGAGGGAGCGGCCCCACGCCTACTCAAATTACTTTAGCCACGCCCACACCCAAAGCGGCTCCCGCCACGCCTACGCCCAAACCATCGCCCACGCCCGCGCCGCCCACCCCCACCCCGGAAGCCACCACCGAGACGGCCCAAACTGATACCAATGCCGCCACCGTCGAGCCAGACCCCACCCCGGAACCGGCCCCCAAACTGGATGTGGAAGTGGTTCTCATCCCCGCCGGGCCGTTTACAATGGGTTCGGATAGCGGAGACCCCGAAGATGCGCCCGCCCGCACTGTCGATTTGCCCGCTTTTGAAATTGACAAATTTGAAGTGACCAACGATGATTTTGCCCTGTTTGTGGCCGATACCGGCTATGTGACCAGCGCGGAACAAGACGGCGGCCAGGGTTGGCGACGCTACACTGAAGGCAAAGGCAATCATCCGGTAGTGAAAGTTACCTGGGACGATGCCGTGGCCTTTTGTGAGTGGGCCGGCAAACGCCTGCCCACCGAAGAAGAATGGGAAAAAGCGGCGCGTGGCGACGACGGCCGCACCTACCCCTGGGGCGAAACATTCAGCGGCGATATGGCCAACGTTAAAGATACCGCCCTGCGCGGCACTACCGCCGTGGGCAGCTTCCCCGGCGGGGCCAGCCCCTACGGGGTAGAAGATATTGGCGGCAACGTGTGGGAATGGACCGCCACCTGGTTCAAAGCCTACGAAGGCAGCAGCGACGATAACCCCTATTACGGCGAGCGTTTCCGCGTAACCCGGGGGGGGGCATGGTTTGAAGAACCGCAGCAAGTGACCACCTTCAACCGCAACGCCGCCGACCCCGCCATCACCGCCAACGATGACGTCGGCTTCCGCTGTGTCAGAGACGCCCGGTAAAATCACCCGGCAAGCCGGGCCATCCGAAACAGCCGCAAGTAGAATCCGGAAGTGTAACAAACTTCCGGATTTTTTTTACGTATTCTTTATGGAGAAAAATAAATTTCTGCCGATAGTAGCAGTATATCTGTCAGATTTTCTGCGGTGTTGTCCGCTGGGCTGGAACAGGGGGTGAAACCCACTCTGCCGGAAGCTGAAGGTTCGATCCCTTCAGCGGCGGGCAATACCGCAGAAACCGAAGCGCCGGGTTTACTTCGTGACCCTGATAGTGATAAATAAAGCCAAAAGTGGAGATAAATTTATGCGGTACTTTAATAATATAAAAGTTGGCGTCAAAATTGGCGCGGGGTACTTTTTTATTTTGGCTATAACCCTGGTCGTTAGCGGATTGTCTGTCTTTTATTTGCGTACCATCGATGTTACGGTCACAGACCTGGCAGACCGGCTGGCAGAGAACCAGCATCTGGCCGATGATATTGTCGCTGAAGTGAGCTTAACCCGCTATTACGCCGACCGTTATATTCGGGGCCAAAACCCCCAGGATATGAAGTCGTATCAAACGGAATACGAAAAATTACAGTCATCCCTTGAAACCGCCAAACAATCAATGACAGACCGCGACCGGATGAAACTGGTGGCCGACATCAAGAAAGACGCGCAAATATACGGCGCTACATTTTCCCAAATAGCCGAACTGATTGTTGAAAGGTTGAAAATTCAACGTTCTGTATTGATGGGGGAAACGACGCGGGCCGAACAACGGCTGGAAACATTGCGGGCCGCGGCTTTTGAAACTGACGGCGGCATCCTGTCTTACCACGCCGGCAGCATCACCAGAAAATTTTTGATGATGCGCTTGAGCGAAGTTCAATATTTGCAAAAGGGCGACGAACAGTGGATGGATGAGTTTGACCGCCATTACAGGAGCTTGTCTAAAGATTTTGATACGATGCAGACTACGTTAGAGACGATAAACGCTTCGCCGGAACGTCAGAAGACGCTTCAGGAAGCCAAAGACTTTATCGACATTTATTATAATAATTTTACAGGCCTGCGGCGCGATTACAAGATGCAGAATATGTACATTGATACCCGGTTGAAAGTACTGGATGACCGGATGATGGAGCGGGCTGTGCAATTGTCTGCTTCTTTACGGGCTGATTTTCAGGCGCGTAAAGAAGCCACCCAGACTCTGGTTTTGCGTATTCAACTGATTCTGGCAATTGTCTCGGCGGTGGGGTTGGTTGTTGCTTTTATCATGGGAGGGACCATTACCCGCAGCATCGTCCGCCCGTTGGCAGAAATTACCCGCATGGCTACCCTCATCGCCACCGTCGATATGAAAAACCTGACCAAAGAACTGCGGGCGCTGGCCGAAGGCGATTTAAGCCGCCGACTGTCGGTTATTACCATGCCGGTTGAGATTGATACCAAAGACGAGATTGGTCAAATGGCGAAAACCTTCAATATCATGGTGGCTAATCTGCAAGAAATGGGGGATGCCTTTGCCCAAATGACGGTTAATTTGCGTAATTTGGTGGGCGATGTGCTGGAGAACGCCCGGCTGGTGGATGCCACCTCCAGTAAATTGCAGGCCAGCGCCAACCAGGTGGGCGATGCCTCTGGGCAGGTGACGGCCACTATGCAGCAAATTACCGCAGGGGCCGCCCGACAATCTGAAGATGCCGCCGCCACCCTTTCTGTTGTGCAGCAGGTCAACCGGGCTGTTCAGGGCGTGGCTCTGGGGGCGAATGAGCAGGCCGCTGCCATAACCAGAGCCGCTGAAATGACGGCGGAAATCAGCGATACGGCTGAAAAAGTCTTTGCCAATTCCCGGACCGGCGCGGCCAGTTCCGTTGAAACGGCCCAGGTGGCGCAAGTTGGGGCCGAAAGCGTTGAGCAGGCGATTGTCGGCTTGCAAAAAATCAAGGCAAAGGTTGGCTTTTCGGCGCAAAAGGTGCAGGAAATGGGCCGGCGCTCCAACCAGATTAGCGCCATCGTCACCACTATAGATGAAATCGCTTCTCAAACCAATTTACTGGCCCTCAATGCGGCCATCGAAGCGGCCCGGGCCGGGGAACATGGCAAAGGCTTTGCCGTAGTAGCCGACGAAGTGCGCAAACTGGCCGAAAAATCAGCCGCGGCCACCGACGAAATTACCGGCCTGATAAAAAGCATCCAGCGCACCGTGACTGAAGCGGTGCAAGCTATGAGTGAAGGCTCGCTGGAGGTGGAAGCGGGGGTAAACCTGGCTGACAAAGCCGGCGCGGCCCTGGAAAATATTTTGCAGGCAATTGAGGTGGTTAAGCAGGCCGCCGAAAAAACAGCGGCAGGGGTGCAGACAATCAATGCCGCTTCCACTGAACTGGTGAACGCTATGGAAACTGTTTCGGCGGTGGTGGAAGAGAACACCGCTTCCACCGAAGAAATGGCCGCCGGCGCCGCCGAAGTGACGGACGGCATTGAGAATATCGCCGCCGTGACCGAAGAAAACAGCGCCGCCACTCAGGAAGTGAGCGCCGCCACCCAGGAAATGAGCGCCCGGATTGCCGAGGTGCGGACGGAAGCCGATGAATTATCTGATATGGCCGCCAATTTGCAGCAATTAATGGCCCGGTTCACGATTTCGGAGGAGGACAGACAGGCGGCGGTTGAGGAAGCCGGCCCGGTAAATGAGGCCACATCGCCGGAGACAGATGAGAGTCGGCGCAACGGGCGTGTTTATTTTGTGACATATCAGGGCCGCGATATTTTGATTGAAGACTTCAGCGGCCTGAAGCCCGGCCCGGAATTTGACGAAGCGTTGGCCCATGCCAAAGAAATTATCCGCAGCCGGCCGCCGAAATCGGTGCTGGCGGTCTTTGATGCCACCGACATTCGATTTAACCGGCAGGTCGTCAATACCATTACCACCTTTGCCGCCGAAAACAAGGCCTACGTTAAAGCCGGCAGCGTGGTGGGCGCTGCCGGCGTGGTTTCGCTGGTGTTGAACACCGTCAATCGCGTTACCGGCAGAAATCTCCCGGCCTTTAAAACCAGAGACGACGCCTTCGAATGGCTGGTGAAGCAATAAAAATTACCGGGCAAGGGTCAGGCGGTATTGGTAGGGGGCTGTTTCGGTGGTGAGGGGCGCCTGGGCGCTGATAACCAGCACCACCGGCTCACCCGGCGAATTTTTCAGCGTAAATTGCCCGGCGTTGTTTTCATCCAGCGGCAGGCGCAAAACGCGGGGCGGGTCGCTCAGGGTTATGGCTTGTACCGTAAACTGTTGGGGCAAAATATTGTCGATGCGCACAAAACCCTCGGCCTGCCATGCGGGGTCGGGGGTTTCCGCATCATCAAAAAAGCCGATTTCCGGAACGGCAATGTCATCTATCGTCAGGCCGGGGTTGCTGATGGCGTCATCGGTGATGTATTCAAAGCGCACCAGAATTTCCTGGCCGGCGTAGGCTGACAGGTCAATTTCTTCCGGCAGCCAACCCTCTGACCGGCCGGTGTAGCCGGGGCCGTAGGCGTTGCCGGCGGGATTTGAATCGCTGCTGTAGGCGGTGGGCAGAATTTCCCAACTAACTCCATTATCGGTTGAGACTTCCAGATAGGCGTAATCCCAGTCTTTTTCAATATCGAACCACACCCAATAGCGCAACGTGGCCGCCTTAACAGCCCGCAAATCAACGCGCCGGGTCAGGGTGGCGTCGCTGTCGTCGCCGCGATTGCTGTACCACTGGTACCGGCCGCTGCGGGCCTGATTGCTGACCACTTGCGTTTGCGTATCGCCGGAAAACGTGAAGACGGTCGGCCCTTCGGTTTCTACATAAATATAATCAACCCCGTACTGGTGGACGGTGGTTTCGGCGGAGGCGGGCAGGCTGGTGATTTTCCGGTCAATTTGCGGTTGCTGCAAACTCACGTCCCGATACCCCCAGCGGCCGTCGGCCAGGGCGGGGTCGTTCAAATAATTGGCGATGATGAAATCGGCGAAAACGTCATCAAAGGTGGGCGCGTCGTCAAGTTGCTGCAAAACCTGCTCAAAGCCGGCAATATCGTTGGCCGGGTTGGCGACAACCCGCTTCAGGGTTTCTTCGCCGAAGCGTTCCAGAAACCAGGCCATAAACAGGAAGCTGTTGCCGTAGTGCGGAACGGCCTGGGCCGGCGTTTCGCCCCAGGCGTTCAATTGTAAATCGGGTTGGGCCAGATACTGGTAGCGGGCGTTGCCGGCATCGTAGCCGTTCAAGTGCGAGGCCAGTTCGCTTAAGCCTTCGTTCACCCAGGTGGCCTCGTTGCGGTCTTGATACCAGTGAATCATATGCTGAAATTCATGAGCCAGCACCCCGTCAAAGTCTGCGCTGCCGGGTTGAATGGCGGCCAGGTTGATGAAGAACATTTCGCGCTCGTTGCTGTAGGGGTTCACCGCTTGCGAATATTCATTCAACGAGGCGTAATAGCCGGCCACGCCCGGCACATTGCCCAGATAGATGCTTAAATGCGGGTCGTTATCCACGCCGGGGGTCCATTCGCTGCCAAAAAAATCCCGATTGGTGGGGTAGGTTTGGGCCTCGAACACGGCGGCAGAGCGTTTAAGCGCATCGTTGCTTATCCGGTAGCCGTCT
>JAJRUC010000287.1 GCA_024278015.1 Chloroflexota bacterium | reverse complement strand
TTGTTGCAAAAGTTGATTATCTACAGGAGTGCCGAAAATGAACAGATGATTTTTCTGCAATCCGGCGGGTAATTGGGCAAAAGCGGTATCGGTGGTGACGGTGATGGCGGTGCGATTAAAGGTCAGGCTCCCCAACTGGGCGGCCACCGAAGCGGCCTCATCCAGATAAGCGTTGAAGGCGGTTTCCGGCAAAACAAAGGTGACGGCATCCGGCATGAAACTGCGCTGGGAAAAAGGTTGGGGGTAAACGGCCAAATCCGGTTCGATGGGCCGCAGTTGGTAGGGCAGGGTCATCACCGATGATGGATACACTTGCAACGTAGCGGCGTGGGGCAAGGCGCACAAATATCCGGCGCCCAGCGAAACCCGCAGGGTGTGGACAAATCGCCGGGAATTGGCGAAGGCTGCGGCGGGCAAAAGGACATCAACCTGCCGGGCCGGGGTCAGTTGTTCGGTTAGTTGAAATGTTTCGACGGGCCGGTCATCCAGGTCGATACTGACATCGCCGAATGTGCCGGGCAGGGGGCTGGCTTGGTCCAGCGAAGCGTATTTGTAGCTTAAATCCAGCCGCAACAGCACATCAGCGGTAATGTCCCAATTTTGCGGCAGGCGGAAGGTGTATTCCACGCTGCCATAGGGACTGTACAGCGTTGCCACGTTGTTGCCCAAATCTCCCAGGGTTATGGTAAAGACGGGCGTTTGCTTTACGTCGGTGGCCGAAGCGGGGGTCTCTGTTTTAGTGGAGGGGGTGGGAGTGGGGTCTTGAGCGGCTATTTGAAGGACACCGGCAAAAAAAAACATTCCCACCAATATCAAAACCAAAAAACTACTTGCGCGTGTCTGTAAATATTGCATCAGGCTCTCTTTGTTTATTCGTCTGAATTAGAGGGGCTTATATGGCCGGCAACCAAATGGGTTTTGGCCTCATCCACTTCAGCCAGTTCAAGGGCCTGGCCGGCTTTGGCAATCAATTCATCGCGGCCGGTGCCGTTGTGGTCATAGGCCACAATGCCCACGGTGCCGGTGAGATTCAACTTTATGCCGTTGGTGCTGGATTCAAAGGGGGTCCAGGCGATACGGGTTTGCAGATATTCCATAATGGCTTTGGCGTTGTCGCCGGTCACATCGGGCAACAAAAAGGCGAAGGTATCCTGGTCGAAGCGGGCCACGATGTCCTCGTCCCGGAGGTATTGGGAGGTCAACACAGAAATCTGGCGCAGGACTTCGCTTTTGATTTTGGCGGATTGGGCGCCCCGCAACATTTTCAGGTCGTCGATGCGCATCAGGGCCACGGCCAGCGGGTAGCGGTTCCGTTTGGCCCTGATCATTTCTTCGCCCAGACGCTTCAAGAAGTAGAGTTTATTGTAGATGCCGGTTTCATTATCGATGAAATTAATGCTCACGCCACTTTCGACGGGCGTTTGCAGGTATTCAGACAGGAAGGCCAGCCCAACGGCCAACCCCAGGCCCAACACAGCCGCCATAACAATATTCAAAGCCTTGTTGGGGCGAATGGGAGCAACCGGCATCGTAGCCTGGTCCAGCGAGCGGAGAACGAATGTTTCGTACAAGCCTGCGGCGTAAGTGGTCAGTTCTACCCCAATCTGGTTTGCCAAATTGGTCACGGTAGCCGGGTCCGGGCCTTCTACGGTCATGGCGATGATGTTGGTGCCGGCCTGCATCTGGCCGCTTACTTTGTACAGTTTACGCGATTCTTTCTCCAGCCCCAGAATGTCTGCCGCCTGATTTTTCATCAACCGGCTGGCGCCGATTTCGGCATAGGTAGAGGCAATTTCCTGGCGCGTACTCAGGATATTCAACCCGGAAGCAAAACTTTTTACATCACCGAAACTGGGGCTGGGGGCCACAATCATGGTGGTTGAGGCCTGATAAGTTGGCTGTTGGGTAAAAGTCAGCGCAACTGTGGCCGTTAGTGTTATCAAAAACACGGGGATAACAAGCCACCATTTTTTTACCAACACACCCAGATAAAACTTTAATTCCATGCAACTACTCCTGCGATAAATATCGCAACGTCTTTAAGCAAAGCCCACATCAACCGGAGCCATCGCCCCGAAATACAACGGTGAAGGTATCCCACATAATTTGCCAATCGAGCCGGACGCCCTGTTTGCGGACGTATTCCACATCGTAGCTCACCAGTTCATCAAAGGGGATACCGCTGCGTCCCTTCACCTGAGCCAGGCCGGTGATACCGGGTTTTACTTCCAGGCGTTCATTATGCCAGCTCTCGTAGGCTTCCACTTCCCATAATACATTGGGGCGGGGGCCGACCAAACTCATCTCGCCGACCAGCACGTTCCACAATTGGGGCAACTCGTCAATGCTGGTCTTTCGCAAAATGCGCCCCACCCGCGTCACCTGGCTTTCGATGGGGGGTTTATACAAGACATCCTTGTTACCTTCTTTGGCCGCGCCGGCCAGGTTGCCCCGAATATATTTTTCCATAAAATCCTTGTGGTTATTTTTGTTGCAATTATGCTGCATAGTTCTGAATTTAAAAATTTCAAACGTTTGACGACCTTTGCCTACCCGTTGTTGCTTGAAAAAGATGGGGCCGGGACTATCCAGTCTGATGGCCAGGCCAACAACCAGCGTTGCTATTCCCAAAAAGGGAAGGGCCATCAGGCTGATTATAATGTCAACAAACCGTTTTGCCAGCGCAAATGGTCTGTTGATTGGCCGGGTCTGCATTCTATTAATGATAAACATAGTGGTCATAGTCCACCCCAAAAATTCAATTCTTTCGATGTTCAGGCTACATTTATATTAAACCCGCATATAATCAGAATCTGATAAGGGAACAATATGAAAAAAGTTAGAAAAAGTTTGAGGATTTGACGCAACACCCCCGGCACTGGGTCACATACCCGGTGAGGCATCGGGGAGCGTTGATTACCGCCACCAATGCGGCGCCCACCGCCGACGCGGGCGCAGACCGGACCGTCGCCCTCAATACCTCCGTCCAACTCGACGGCAGCGGCAGCTTCGACCCAAACGGCGACAGCCTGACCTATGCCTGGACGCAAACCGGCGGCTCGCCGCAACTGTCGCTCAACAACGCCTCGGTGGTCTCCCCCACCTTCATCGCCGGGGCAACGGGAGTCTTCACCTTCTCCCTCACCGTCACCGATACCGGCGGGCTGCACGACAACGATACCGTGATGATTACCGCCAAGTCGGGCCAGCAATATAACACCTATTTGCCGCTGATACTCAGAGGGGCCTAGCGTTCAACCCAACCCGACGGATTTGACGAACACCCTTAAATTGTTTTCTGCTCTGTTTTCGGTTGCAGGACAATGTTTTCTTTTGAAGGTGCCACCGGCGCCTGCTCTTCTGCCGGCTGTACATCATCAAGGCGTTCAGTGGCGATGGTCAGGAGGGTCTCGAATGTCACCGCGTCTTCGGGGTAATTGGCCTGGCCCACCAGCAATTCCAGCCTGGTGTCTGTTTTTACCCGCTGCCGAACCCGCTGAACAACGACATCCAGATTTTCGGCGGAGAGTTCCGGCAAAACCACCAGCAGCTTGTCCTTGTAATAGGCGATGATGTCAGTTTCAAACAGGGTATGGTCCAACGCCTCAATCACGCCGGCCGTTGCCATTTGATGCAGCAGGCCGGTTTTATACTGTTGCAAAATGTGGGGCAATCGAAGTTGAAGACTGTCCGGGCTTAGTTTGATGGTCAGGATACTCAGGGGCCGTTTGTACAACCTGGCCCGCTTCAATTCCTTATACATAATGCTCTGCTCTTCATCAAAAGTGTGGGCGGAACTGCCCACATAATTGACGATAATTTTAGCCACCACTTCTTCAAATTCATGCAGGTGGTCGTTGGTGCGCCGGGCCAGCAAGCCGGTCAGCACCACGCTGCTGATTTCGGTGACGGTGACGGGCAGTTCCGCGCCCAGTACCGGGTCATTGAACCATATTTGAAGCATAATCAACAACACCGACGGCACGCCGGTCAACAGCCAAACCGGAATCCGCTGCGCGCCGGGAACCACCAGCGCTACCAGCGCCACGGCAGCCACAAAAAAATAGGTGAATTTGGTGATGTCAACCGGCCTGATTAATCGCTCGATGTTGAACAGAAAAACCAGCCACACCGTCAAAATAATAAACCAGTATCTCAGCTTATCCATATAACTTCTCTCAACCTTGTTTCAATAGCAATGAAACAACGGCTACCACCAACGGCAAACCGCTACCGATACTATATCATCGAATAGTTTGAAATGGTTTGGAAAGTCGTATGAAAATGATTAGAAAATTTGGGTAAACCTGAACCGCACACCTGTTGCAAAACAAAAAATTTTGTGCCATACTAAAACTATCACATATATGGGGATGGCCGGCTTAACGCATGAAAAAATTACTCATCGGATTGGGCGTTGGTTTTTTGCTGACCTGGCTGGGGCAGGCCCTGCCCACCCTGGCCACCGCCCCCCCTGCCCCGCCGACGGCCACGCCCGCCCGGTTTCCCATCCTGCTGCGAGGACGCACCCTGTGGCCCGGCGCATCTGCCGCCGGCCGCGCCCCCACCCGACAGGCCACCGCCGCCGGGCAACGGCTGTTCTGGCTGCAATTTGACGGTCCCATCCGCGATGACCGGCTGGCCGCCGTTCAGCAAACCGGTCTGCGCCTGGTGCAATATGTGCCCCGCAACGCCTATCTGGCATGGGGCGCGCCCGCCGCCCAACACCGCGCCGCCGAATTACCCGGCGTGGCATGGCAAGGAGACTTTTCCCCCGCCGACAGCCTGCATCCGGCCCTGCGTCGCCTGCCCCCCAACGCGAATCCCGTCACCGTCACCCTTCAACTTTACAACCATCCCCAGGTGGGCCAAACCCTGAAGGCCATTCGCCGCGTTGCCGTCCGCTTCCTGCAAACCGATTCGCTCCTGCCGCCGTATCGCAACCTGCGGCTTGTTTTGCCCGCCAATAAACTGGCCGCGCTGGCCGCCCGGCCCGACGTGGTCAACATCGAACCCTGGCAGCCCCCCCGCCCCCTGGACGAAGTGCAAAATCAACTTCTGGCCGGAGCCATCAGCGGCACAACCACCACCGGCCCCGGCTATCTGGCCTGGCTGACCGGCCTCGCCTTCCCCACCGACCCCGCCGCCTATCCCCTCATCGACATCACCGACGACGGGGTTGATAACGGCACCATCACCCCCACCGACCTGACCATGTATCGCTTTGGGGTGGTGATTAGTGGCAGTCGTTTTGTCTACGCGAAGAACTGCACCGCCGACGCGCCGCGCGGCATTGCCGGACACGGTCACCTGAACGCCAATATCGCCGCCGGATACAACGCCCAAACCGGCTTCCCGCACGTCGATGCGGACGGCTACCAGCTTGGGCAAGGCGTTAATCCCTTTGGGCGCGTCGCCTCCACGCGCATCTTCAACGATGCGGGCAGTTTCGATTTGAGCGCGTGCGGCACGTATGCCGACCTTGTCCGCAACAGTTACAACGGTGGAGCGCGAATCAGCTCCAACAGTTGGGGCGCGCCGGTCAACGGTCAGTACACTGTCGATGCCCAAACCTACGATATGCTCACCCGCGACGCCCTGACCGCCACCGCCGGCAACCAGCAAATGCTCTTCATCTTCGCCGCCGGCAACGACGGCCCGGCTGCCGGGTCAATTGGCACGCCGGGCGCGGCCAAAAACGTCATCACCGTGGGCGCCGCCGAAAATATCCGCGCCGATGGCGTGGCCGACGGCTGCGGCCTGACCGATGCGGACAGCAGCGAGGACATGGCCGCGTTTTCCAGTCGCGGCCCCACCGCCGACGGCCGGACGGGCATCGACACCGTGGCCCCCGGCACGCACATTCAGGGCACAACCCCCCTCAGCGGCTTTACCGGCAGCGCCGTTTGCGGCGCGCCGGGCAACAAATATTACCCCGTCACCCAAACCACCTACACCTGGTCATCGGGTACCAGCCACGCCGCGCCCGCCGTTGCCGGAGCCGCGTCGCTGGTCTGGTACTGGCTGCAAAATCGATTCACCTTGCCGTCCGCGTTCGGTGCGCCGCAAGCGGGCCACGCCGGTTCGGCCCCCGGCCCGGCCATGACCACCGCCTTTTTGCTGGCCCACACCCGCTACATGACCGGCCTGTACGCCAACGATAACCTGCCCAGCGCGGTGCAGGGGCTGGGCGCAATAGACATGGGCATGGCCTTCGATGACACGCCCCGCATTTTGCTGGACCAAACCACCCTGTTCGATACCAGCGGCCAGGTTTTTAGCCTGACCACCCGCGTGGCAAACCCGGCCAAACCGCTGCGCATCGTCCTGGCCTGGACCGACGCCCCCGGCCCGACCATCGGCGCGGCCTACGTGAACGACCTCAACCTGGAAGCGACGGTCAACAGCCAAACCTGGCGCGGCAACAATCTCAGCGGCCCGTATTCTGTGGCGGGCGGCCAGTTTGATGACAAAAATAATGTAGAACTCATCGCCTTGCCGGCGGGCGCGTCCGGCCCCGTCAGCCTGCGAATCCTGGCGGCCAACATCGCCGGAGACGGCGTGCCCGGCCTGGGAGACGCCACCGACCAGGATTTTGCCCTGGTGTGCTATAATTGCAGTTCGACGGACCTCAATTTGCTTAAAACGGCCTCGCCCGCCGCCGTCCGGCCTGGCCACCCGCTAACTTACACCCTGACCATCGTCAACAACGGCCCCAATCAGGCTGATGGCCTGACCGTAACCGACACGGTTCCCGCAAACACCCAATTTGCGGGCGCTTCGGCGGGCGGCCAGTTTGATGGGGGGGCGGTGGTGTGGCAAAATCTAACCGTCCCCGCCGGCGATACATTGCCGCTAACATTGGTGGTGCGGGCCGGGTTGCAACCGCCGGAGGCCGCCGTCATCAACGCCGATTACCGGCTGCGGGCCGGCGACGGGACAACCATCACCGGCAACGCCGCGCAAACGCCCGTTGTTTGGCCGGGCGACGAAAACGGCTGTCTGGCCGGGCAAACCGTCATCTGGGCAGATGACCACGAAGACGGCGACGCCGATTGGCTGGCAAGCAACGAAGTGGGCAGCAATCCGTGGCAGTTGCTGGCACAAGGGGGGACGCTCGGCAACCGTTACTGGTTTGTGCCCGACGCCGGCTCGGAGACGATTTCCGCGCTCACCTCGCCCCCCGTCACCGTCACCGCCGATAACCTGCAACTCCGGTTTCAACACCACTACACCTTCGATTACGACAGCTTTTCAGCCTCATATTACGATGGCGGGCTGGTGGAAATTGCAGTCAACGGCAACGGCGTCTTCACCGACACGGGCCTGACCTTCATCCAGAACGGCTACAACGGCGTACTTGCCGGCAGCAATCCGCTGGGGGGCCGCAGCGCCTTTGTGGGCGCGCCCTTTGGCGGGACGTACACCGAAACTATCGCCACTTTGGGCGGTGTGGCGGCAGGCGATGTATTGCGGACGCGCTGGCGACAGGCCACCGATTGGTCAACGGCGGCGGCGGGCTGGTTCTTGGACGATGTGTCGCTGGTGGGCTGTTCGTTGGATAGCAGTATTTTGCAATTGAGCAAAACCACCGCCCCCAACCCGGCCCAATCGGGCGGACGGCTAACGTACACCCTGCGCGTCAGCAACACCGGCCCGGTCAGCGTCACCTATTTTTTAACCGACACCGTTCCCCCCTCTACAACCTTTGCCGCCGTCCGGCCGCCCGCCGTGCGGGTGGGCGATACCGTCGGCTGGGGGTTCGATACCCTGCCGCCGGGCCAATCGCTTTCGTACACGCTGGCGGTTACGGTTGACGCCGTGTTGAGCGGCACAGTCATTACCAACGCCCATTACGGCCTGACGATGGGCGGAGTGCGGGCCGGCGCGCCCGTATCGGTCACGGTGCATGGCTCGCCCCGCTTCAGTTTGACCAAAACAGCCCGGCCCAATCCGGCTTGGGCGGAGGAACGACTGACCTACACCCTGCGCGTCAGCAATTCCGGCACGGCGGGGGCATTTGTCACCCTGACCGACACTCTGCCGGCCGGCGTCACCCTGGCCGCCGCGCCCGCCACCGGCACGCTATCAAACGGGGGGGTCTCCTGGCCGCCGGTCCGCATTACCCCCGGCCAAAGCGTGAGCCGCACCCTGGTGGTGACGGTGGGGCAGGTGCTGAGCGGCACGGTCATCACCAACAGCCGCTACGGCTTCAGCGCCTTGACGGGGAGCGGGCAAACCGGACCGCCGGTTGCGGTTTTGGTGTGGGGCCGGCCTGGCCTGGCCATCCGAAAAACCATGCGCCCCCTGCGGCTGGAAGCGGGTCAACCCGTAACGTACAGTATCAGCTTCAGCAACACCGGCCTGGCCCCGGCCACCGATGTGCGGCTGACCGACACCCTGCCCGCCGTGGCAATACTGACCGGCTACACCGCCACCGCACCGTTATCGCCGCCGCAAACCGGCTCGCTGGGGACGGGTTGGCGCATATCAACGTTGTGGCCCGGCCAACAGGGCCGCCTGACGGTGACGGCGGTCATTAGTCCCCTGTTTACCGGCGAAGGCCGGTTCACAAACACCGCCGCCA
>JAJRUC010000286.1 GCA_024278015.1 Chloroflexota bacterium | reverse complement strand
TTTTCCCACATGCGCGATTGCGATTCGTGGAAGCCGAGCGAGGTGGCGTCATCCACCTGTGTGCGCATCAGCGAGGGGGCAAAGCCCTGTTCGTACATGCCGTGGCCGGCTTCGTGCATGGTGCCGGTCAGGGCCGAAGGCAGGTAGTTTTCCATAATGCGGGTGGTCAAACGCACGTCGTTTGAGGTGAAGCTGGTAGTGAAGGGATGGGTCGATTTATCTTGCCGGCCATGTTTAAAATCAAAGCCGAAATCGGTGATGACCTTCACCCCAAAATCCCACTGCTTTTGCGGGTTGTAATATTCGCGCAAAAAGGCGTCATCAACCGGCTTGCCCCGCGAAACGATGGCATCAACCAAAGGCACAATGGCGTTGCGCACCTGTTTGAAGACGGTGGCAACCTGCGATGATTTCATCTCCGGCTCGTATTCATCCAGCAGGGCATCGTAAATGTGGTCTTCGTAGCCCCACGCCTCCGCTTTCCGGATGGTCAGGGCCACGATTTTTTCAAGGTGAGGCTGGAACATGGCAAAATTATTGGTGGCGCGGGCCTCCCGCCAGGCTTCGACGGCCAGCGAGGCGGTGCGGGTAAAATCTGCCACCAGACTGCCGGGTAATTTTTTGGCCTTTTGGTAGTCCCGATGCGCCACCCGCACCATCGCCGCTTCATCAGAATCGGGGTTGAGGGTGTGCAACTGGGCCATCAGCCCATCCAGCAGCAGGCCCATTTCATCGGTAGTGAATTTTTCGTGGGCAATTTTGCTCAAGGTCGAAATTTGTTCGGCGCGGGCGGGCGCCCCGCCGGCGGGCATACAGGTTTCCTGGTCCCAGCCGAGGAGGGCCAACGCGCTGTGCAGGTCAGAGATTTCGGCCAGGGCTGCTTTCAATTCGGCCAAACGGTTTTCCATAAGATTTTATCGCTCCTTTTTGGTTTCGGGTTTCCAATGTCCCTGAAATACCTCCTCCCTGCCGCTTGCAGGAAGTTGGAGGGGGCAAAGTTTCACACATCAATCGTCGGTGATGCGCAGGACAGACATAAAGGCTTCCTGGGGAATTTCCACGCTGCCGACCATCTTCATACGTTTCTTCCCTTTTTTTTGTTTTTCCAGTAATTTTCGTTTGCGGGTAATATCGCCGCCGTAGCACTTGGCCAGCACGTCTTTGCGCAAGGCTTTAACATTTGCCCTGGAGATAACCTTGTTGCCGATGGCCGCCTGAATCGGCACTTCAAACAACTGGCGGGGGATGAGCTTTTTGAGGCGGCTGATGAGCTTTTGGCCGCGATAGTAGCTCTGCTCCCGATGGATAATGATGCTCAGGGCATCGACCACATCTTTGCTGACCAGCACATCAACCTTCACCAAATCGCCCTCCCGGTATTCGTGGAAGGTGTAATCGAGCGAGGCGTATCCCCGGCTGACGCTCTTGAGCTGGTCATAATAATCGATGACCATTTCCGACAGGGGCAAATAGTATTCCAGCAGCACCCGTGTGGCGTCCAGATATTCCATATGGGCGTATTCGCCCCGCCGTTTGGTGGTCAGTTCCATAATCGGGCCGATGTAATCGGCGGGGGTGTAGATGCTCAGTTTCATCCACGGTTCAGCCACCGAGGCGATGACATCGGGCGTGGGCATTTCGGCGGGGCTGGAGATGATGAGTTCTTCGCCATTGGTTTTGATGATGCGATACTGCACGCTGGGGGCCGTGGCTAAAATATCCAGGTCGTATTCGCGTTCCAGCCGTTCCTGAATGATATTCATGTGGAACAGGCCCAAAAACCCGCATCGAAACCCAAAGCCGAGGGCCTGGCTCGTTTCAGGCTGATACACCAGCGAAGCGTCGTTCAGTTGCAATTTTTCAAGCGCGTCTTTAAGCAGGTCATACCCCTCGTTTTCTGTGGGATAAAAGCCGGCAAAAACCATCGGTTTGGCCGGAGCGTAGCCGGGCAGGGGGCCGGATTCGGTATCGTGGGCCGACAAGACGGTATCGCCCACGCGCACGTGGCCGATAGTCTTCAAGCCGGTGGCGATATAGCCCACTTCGCCGGCCTGCAACTGAGACACGGGGGTCATGCCGGGCCGAAAAACGCCCAGTTCCAGCGGCTCGACGGTTTGGCCCGTGGCAAAAAACAGGACGGGGTCTTTTTTTCTTAAAACGCCCTCAACCACCCGCACATAGGCGATAACGCCTTTGTAAGCGTCGTAATGGCTATCGAAAATCAGGGCGCGGGCGGAGGCCTGCGGGTTGCCGGTGGGGGCGGGGATACGGGTGATGATGGCTTCCAGCAGGTCGCCAACCCCGGCGCCGGTTTTGGCGGAAACGGGAATGACATCGGCGGCATCCAGGCCGATGAGGTCTTCAATTTCCTGGGCAATGTCGTCGGGCCGGGCAGAGGGCAGGTCGATTTTGTTGACCACGGGCAGAATTTCCAGATCGTGTTCCAGGGCCAGATACAGGTTCGCCAGCGTTTGAGCTTCCACGCCCTGGGTGGCGTCAACCACCAGAATGGCCCCTTCGCAGGCAACCAGGGCGCGGCTGACCTCGTAGGTAAAATCGACGTGGCCGGGGGTGTCAATCAGGTTAAATTCATAGACTTCGCCGTTGCGGGCGGTGTAATTCATGCGCACGGCGCTGGCCTTGATGGTAACGCCCCGTTCCCGCTCCAGTTCCATACTATCGAGGACCTGTTCCTGCATTTCGCGGTCGGTAAGCGTGCCGGTGGCTTGCAGCATACGGTCGGCCAGGGTAGATTTGCCGTGGTCAATATGGGCGATGATTGAAAAATTGCGGATGTTGTTCATAATATCGTGTCAATTGTAATGTGACGGATAATGTACGGCAACCATTGCAGGGGTACGATGCATCGTGCCCCTGCGGAAATGGTCGGTTTTCAGCTTTCAGCCGTCGGCTATTTCACAGACATGCGGTCGAAGGCCCATTCATCACTGGCCCCCACGTTATCGATAATCAAATGCTGGTTGCTGCCGTCATGGTTCATTAAAAAGATTTGCCAAATGCCGTTGCGGGTGGTTCTGAAAACAAGTTGGCGGCCGTCGGGCGCCCATGCGGGCACGGAATCAGTGCCGGGGGCGGTGGTCAGGCGAGTCAGGCCGGCGCCGTCCACCCGAATGAGATAAATATCGACGTTGCCGTCAACGTTGCGGCTGAACGCGATTTTTTGCCCATCGGGCGACCAGGCGGGCAGGCCGTCGGAGCCTTCGGTGGTCAGTTGGCGCGGGGCAGAGCCATCGGCATTAACCAGCCACAGGCCACATTCCGGGCGACAGACTTTGGTTGCCACCTGGCGGCCGTCGGGCGAAAAGGACGGCTGCTCGCCCAAAATTTCACCGGGTTGGGGGATGCCGGCCGCATCGATAAAATAGATGCGCCGGTCCGGGCCGCCGCGCGCGCCGTCAAAGGCAATCAGCCCGGTTGATGACCAGTCGAGGGTGTGTGTGGAGCCTTCCGGCAGCAGTTGGGCGGGCGATTCTCCCTCGCCGCCCATCACCCAAATGCCGTTTGTCCCCCCTGCAATGGCGGCCTGGGTATCAATGCCTTCTTCGCCGTAAAAAGCCAGCCGCCGGCCGGCGGCAGACCACACGGGGCTGGCGGCAAAATCAAGCAGAAAACGCTGTTCGCTGCCGTCGAGTTTGGCTGTCCAGACCGAATGTTTGCTGCCGTCCCATTTGGTGAAGGCCAGCCGATAGGGCTGCGGCTGGGGAAGCGGCGTGTTTTCCGGCGGCGGGCTGGTGGGTGTGGCGGGCAAATTTACTACAAAGGCGCCGTAGGTTTGCAAGTTGCCGTCAACATACAGTTCCAGTTCCCACGTGCCCACCGAAAAGGGTTGGCCGTCGGTGGTGTTAAGGTTGTAATCAAACTGGCCGTCGACATCGCCCGTCCACTTTTCCTGCACCTTCAGCACCTGGCTGCCGTTGTGATACCAGATGCGGGTCCATTGCTGCCGCTCCGGTTGCATGCCGCCATAATCGAAGATGGCGTGAATTTCTACTACGGTGGGCGGAAAATCGGTGCCGCAGGCCGCCGACAGGGAACCGTCGGCGACGGCTTTAAAGCAGATAGGCCCCAATTGCGCGGGGGGCGTATCGGTTGGGGCTGTGGTTAGGGTGGCTGCCGCCGGTTGTGGGGTGGGCGTAACCGGGGCGGCTGTCGGCGTAAAAACGATGGCCGTCTGCTGCGCCGGGCCGCCGGTCGGTTGCTGAACCGGGCCGGCGCTGCCGATGACGGCGCCGGCTGTGGCGGGTAGCGTCGCAGCGGTCTCTTTGGCTCGCTTGTAAACAGACAGGCTCAAGATGATAAAAATAGCGGCGCAACCAAGCAGCCCCGCGCCGCCCAACCCAAACCACCACCAGGTTCGCTTTTTTTGATGGGGCAACGGCAAGACTGTGGTCGGTGAAAACGGGCGCGTTGAATGAGACTGATTCTTGTCAGGTCCGGCCATATTCACCTCTAATTCGCGTTTCGGTTTTGTATCTCATAGGTATGCAAGGTTTCATTATTATGGGCGGTTTTCCCAACCCCGGATAGACCTCCCGGCTATAGGATGATACCAGCTTTTGATGTTTTCAACAAAACACAGACATACCCCACACCGCCCGTTAATTAGCCGAAAGCCATATTCCAGCGACAGGCTTTGCCCCAAAAGCAGCTGCTTGCGGTCCTTGAACCAGACGAAACTTTTTTATTTCAGGCGCAGCTTGACATTCAGAGGAAGGAGTAATGTAGTCAATATTGATTATTCTAAATTAGCATAGCTTGATTTCATCTATTCAGGCTTGGAGGAACCGGTGATATTGGGCCGGTATTTTTGGACATACTGGAACCGGAGGAGGCTTGGCAATTACTGAACAAGCGACGGCAGCATTGACCCGCGTTCTGGCCGCCACTGAAAATATTTCCGGCCACGAGGGTAGTCTGCAACTGGTTTTTGAGCATTTAATTCACCATCTTGCATCTGAACTGGACGGTTGGCAGGGGCGGCTCGCAAGCCACCCCTACGCATACCCGTCGCAGGGTGTACGATGTACTGTTTCCAAACGTCAACATGCCCTAATCAAGGGAGAATAAAAAATGACAACCACATTGCCGGTTGCGCGTCAATGATAAATTAAAAGAGGCGCAGTGGCGGCATTTTACCCCCCTCAGTCCCTGATGAAGAAACCGCTTCGCGCCCTCAAGCGGGGGGAAGTTAGCTCCTCCCCTGATGTCGGGGGACGCGAAGCGGGGAGGGGGTAGAACGCCGTGATTTACCGCAACTGCGTAAGTCCTGAAATTAAAAGAGGCGCAGTTGGCAACAGTTCAAATTCCATGAATATCAAGGTGCATTTGGTGTGATTTCAACCAAAATACTGTATGTTCAATGATAGTTTCAAGCGGTAATCTCTTTTTGCCCTTTATGGCGCACTCCCAAATTTGCAGAACACGCCACCCGTTACTTAAAAGTTCCTCAATATTTTCTTTGTCTTTCTCCTGGGTACGGGTAATTTTAGTGCGCCAAAATTCTTCTCGTGAGGCGGGCCATTTAAAAAGATGACAATTATGTCCATGCCAGAAACATCCATTGACAAAAATCACGGCTTTATATTTTGGGAAAACCATATCAGGCTTGCCGGGCAATTTTTTGTCATGTAACTTGTACCGAAAACCTGAAGCATGCAGCCTTTTACGGATAATTAATTCCGGTTTGGTGTTTTTCCCACGAATACCTGACATCATGCGGCTTCGTGTTTGCCGGTCAACAATATCAGTCATGATAACTGTTCTCAAGAAAAGACAATTGAGCTACTCCATTTATTGCAATAGTTTTTCTGCAAAATGTGGGGCAACATAAAATCGGCAATAGCTTCAACAACAGGAACGGCAACAGCATTACCAAATTGTCTGTAGGCCTGCGTATCAGATACAGGAATCTCGAATTTTGCTTCGCCCGGACGCTCGAACCCCATCAGCCTGGCACATTCACGGGGCGTAAGCCGTCGGGGACGCTTGCCTTCCTGTTTCACAAGAATTTCTGACCCATCTTTGTAATATCTTGCCGATAATGTTCGTGCAACATCTTCGGGGCCTACAAGACCAAAACCGAAACCGTTACCCTTCGCTCTGTGC
Organism: Chloroflexota bacterium; assembly: GCA_024278015.1. Classification (GTDB taxonomy): domain Bacteria; phylum Chloroflexota; class Anaerolineae; order 4572-78; family 4572-78; genus JAJRUC01. Next base: position 1,403 of record JAJRUC010000286.1, on the reverse strand, counting down.
TTCTTTGCATACTCTTGCAAGTAATGCCATAGATGAGCAGTCAAGGTATATTTATCTGATACAATTGCTTTTGCCCCCTCTGTGTAGGGTGGATCCTCCATCTCTGACCCGTCTTCCGAATGTAAAATTGTGGATAGTTTCGGCCCTTCTTCCACAGCAGGAACAACCATATCATCAAATTTGAAATGCACATCGTCCCGGAAACCGGCAATAAAAATTCTTTCCCGGTTTTGGGGCAAATAACCTTTGGCGTTAATCACACGTGTATCAATATGATAGCCCAATTTATTATGCAGCGTTTCAATAATAACCTGAAACGTGTTACCCTTATTGTGACTCTTGAGGTTTTTTACATTTTCCAGTAAAAAGGCGATTGGTCTGTGGTGTTCAATAATGCGCTCAATATCAAAAAAGAGTGTGCCTTGTGTTGGATGTGCGAATCCGTGATGCCGCCCCAAAGCATTGTTTTTTGTAACACCTGCTATGGAAAATGGTTGACAAGGAAAACCCGCCAGCAACACGTTATGCGGAGGAATGTCTTCTGCCGCAACTTTTGTAATATCACCGACGATGTCATGGTCGCAAGCAAAATTAGCCTGATATGTCCGGCGTGAAAACTTGTTCCATTCACTGGTGAAAATACATTTTCCCCCAACCGCCTCAAAACCCAAACGCATTCCCCCGATACCCGCAAACAAATCAATAAAAGTAAATTCAGGGGTACTGGCTGTATACTGAACATTGGATAACCCGGCTATTCGAGACAACATACTGGTTTTTCTCCAGGAATTGCAAACTCGCTGCGTTGTGAATATGGCACAGCCGGCCCCCTCCGGGGATGTTTTTGACATAATATCATTGTAGAACATTTGACTGAGGAAGTCAATGCCGGCGCAATTACATACGTTCTCTATCATTTTATAACCAACCGCAATCCTGTTCAGTTCTTCCCGGACGCGGGCCAAAATTTGTCTTCCAAAATTGTCAAAGGCAAACCGGGATATTTTTAATGAGTTAAGGCATTGGTAACAAGTTAAGTGTCTATCCGTAAAATACTTGTGGCACTCATTGTCAAACAACAAGCCGATGAAGTTGTAGTTGCTCCCCCCTTAATCCCTGATGAAGAAACCGCTTCGCGCCCTCACAGAGGGGGGAAATTCCCTCCCCCTGAAAGGGGGATACCCGAAGGGCACAGGTGGCCGGGGAGGGGGTAAAAAGCGTGCATCCGGTTGTTTTCAACCTCAACTGGCCTGACCATCACCCGGCGTAATTAATTTACGGATAGACACTAAAGATATACTCAACTGCGTCACAAACGAACATGGTTTTTCACTGATATATGTTGGTTCGGGGTAGGGACAACCCTTGTGGTTGCCCTGTGTTTCAGCCCGAATTTGGGCGAC
>JAJRUC010000285.1 GCA_024278015.1 Chloroflexota bacterium | reverse complement strand
TGATGACAAAATGTGGCCGGCCGGCCCGGCCGATTCGGTGCGGGTGATGGAGAACGGCCCGTTGCGCGGCGCAATTGAAGTGCGGCGACGAATTTTTAACAGCGAAATCGTTCAGCGCATTTCGCTGACGCGCAACAGCCCCCGCCTTGATTTTGAAACCGAAATTCAATGGCGCGAGCGCCACATGCTGCTAAAGGCGGCTTTTCCGGTAGATGTGCTGGCGACGGCGGCAACGTATGAAATTCAGTGGGGCAATGTTCAACGCCCCACCCACCGGAACACCAGTTGGGATTGGGCGCGATTTGAAACATGCGCCCAAAAATGGGTTGATTTGAGCGAGGGCGGCTACGGCGTTAGCCTGCTGAACGATTGTAAATACGGCCACGATATTCAGGCTAATGTTATTCGATTAAGTTTACTGCGCGGCCCCACCAACCCGGACCCCGATGCTGACCGGGGCGAACATCGTTTTACGTACAGCCTTTTGCCCCATTCCGGGGGCTGGGACGAGCGCACGGTGGCGGCGGCCTATGCCCTGAACAATCCGTTGTTTGTTTACGCGCCGGCCGCCGGACGGGCGGCAACCGGCATCACGCCGGAAGCATTCATCAGCGTAGATTCACCCAATGTGGTGCTGGAGACAATCAAACAGGCGGAAGACGGGGCGGGGATTATTGTGCGGCTGTACGAAAGCCAACGGCGGCGAGAGAGAGTGACGCTCACGACGGCTTTTCCGCTAACGGGCGCATGGCGAACCAACTTGCTTGAAGAAAATCAGGCGCAATTGGCCGTTAAAGACAACCAGGTGCGCCTTGAGATAAAACCGTATCAAATTGTTACGCTTCGGCTACAGAGGAGCAGGAAGCGGCAGAGTGATTAATCGTTCCACGCTATGCCGGGAACCGGATGTCGCTCATTTTCATCCCGGCCACGCCGATGGCTGTGTCTGCGCCGCCGTAATAAACAAACAGGTCCTCGCCGATGACGGCCTGCCCGCAACTGAAAACCACGTTGGGAACGTAGCCGTTCACTTCCCAATCCAGTTCCGGTTCCAGAATGGGGTCTGCTTGCCGGGCCAGCACTTTCGACGGATCATCAAGGTCAAGCATCGCCGCGCCCAGGCAATAGCGTTTGCCTTCGCCGACGCCGTGGTAAATTAAAAACCAGCCGGCGGCCGTTTTTATCGGCGGCCCGCCAAGACCGATTTTTACACCGTCCCACGCCGAATTGGGCCGTATTTCCATCACCTGGGTGTGGTTGCGCCATGTTTTCAGGTCGCTGGAACAGGCCAGCCAAATATTGGGCGGCCGGCGGTGGAGCATAACGTATTGACCGTTGATTTTTTCCGGAAACAGCGAGGCGTCTTTGTTCGGCTCATTGAGCATAACGCCGTGTCGCTGCCAATGGACAAGATTTTTGGAGGTTGCCAAACAAATACGCCAGTCTTCATCGAACCTGCCGCCGTAGCCGGTATACATCATGTAAAACGTATCGCCAAGTTTAACAATTCGGGGGTCTTCCGGCCCGCGCAATTCCTGCCCAACATCGTTTGACAAAATCGGCTTTTCCATCCGATTGAAGGTGATGCCATCAACGCTTGTGGCGTAACCGAAGCTGTTGATGTACGCCCCTTCAGCCCCGTTTGAAGTGATGTCGGTGGCCCGGTAAACCATGTGAACCAGCCCGTTATCGTAAATGGCCGCGCAATTGAATACGGCCCCCGCTTCCCAAAAATTGTGTTTTTTAGGAGCCAAAACCGGTTTACGGGAAAGACGTTTCAGTTTAATCATTTTTGCTCCTGTGCTACTTCCGGCAGGGTGCATCCAGAATTTTCGCAGGGGAGCCTGGGGAGATACTCCCACACACTCCACCTTTCAATTCTATTTCAAGGGAGATATTATGGCAAATAACCCTTCACGGTTTGCCGTTTATTTAATTCCACCGTATCAGGTGGCGCAGCCGGTAATGGAGATTCATCAACTGTTGCGCAAACAATTCGGCTTTATTGCCGCCGACCGGTTTCAGGTGCATGCCACGCTCAAAGGGTTTTTTAAAAAGACGGCCGGCCCTCTGGAGCCGCTTCTGGCCCGGTTGAACGCCGTTTTTGCCGAACAACGCCCGTTTGAGGTTTGTTTTGAAGGATTTCGCCTTGATGAAGGGGGTATTGGCTTGAATATTTCCCGGCGTAACGGAGCAATCAATTCGGAGATAATGTTGCTTCGGGAACGGGTGGTAGATGCGGTGCGTCCATTCATCGCCCCCGATTGCGATTTTGCGAAGAAAGACCTGGGCGATCCGTTTGCGGCCCACATCACTTTGGCTTTTAGAGATATTCCGGCAGCCATGTACAACGAAACGCTGGCCTGTCTGAAAAATGCGCCCATTCCCACCGCGCCGTTTACGGCCAATACGTTTCACTTCCTTGAATTTTTCAGTGAAGCGTGGGCAGGAGATTGGGAGAAAACGCTCACCTGGAAGCTTCATAAAACGTGGTATGTGGGCAAGCATAATTAGCTTTCAGCCCTGGGCTTAAACATAACCAAAATTAATTTGCAGAGTGCGATAGTCCCTGGCGGGACGACAACGAGCATGAAAATTTGGTCTACCCCCCACCCGTCGCCGGCGCGACTCCCTCCCCCGACATCGGGGGAGGGTCAGGGAGGGGGTCATTTTCAAGGGAGACAGCGAAATGAACATCGGAATCTTTCATTACAGAGTGGGCGGCACCGACGGTGTATCGCTGGAAATTGACAAATGGCGGCGCGCGCTGGAAGAAATGGGCCACACGGTGCATCTGTGTGCGGGCGATGTGGGGGCCACCGACGGCGCGCTCATCCCCGAAATGTATCACCATCGAGCGGAAGCAGAGCGGCTGGCCCACAATACCTTCGTCAACTTGCAGGATTATCCCGATGACGCCGCCTATCGCGCCGACCTGCTGACCCAGGCAGACACCATCGAGCGAAAGATGCGGGCCTTCATCACCCGAAAGCAAATCGATTTTCTGATTCCGCAAAATGTGTGGTCGGTGGCGGCTCATCCCGCCGTGGCCATTGCCCTGACCCGCGCCATGCAAGATTTGCGCTTGCCCGCCCTGGCCCAGCACCACGATTTTTTTTGGGAACGGAATGAAGTTTCGCTGACCTGCCGCACCGCCATTGAACTGGCCGCCAAATACCTGCCCCCGCACGATGCCCTGGCCCGGCACGTGGTCATCAATAGTTTGGCCCAACAGGAATTGCGCCGGCGCACAGGGTTGGAAGCCACCGTCGTGCCCAATATCTTCGATTTTGAGGCCCCGCCCTGGCGGCCCGATGCCTACAATCGGGATTTGAGACAGCGCATCGGCTTGCGGGATAACGATGTATTCATTTTGCAGGCCACCCGCATCGTCGCCAGAAAAGGTATTGAGCTGGCCGTAGACTTTGTGCAGGCCCTGAACGCCCCTCGGCGCCGCGCCCGCCTGACAGCCGCCGGCCTGTACAATGGCCGCCCCTTCACCGCCAAAAGCCGGATTGTGCTGGTTTTGGCCGGGTACGCGCAGGATGACCTTGTTGGCTACACGAAAAAATTGCGCCGGAAGATTGAGCAGGCCGGCATCGAAGCCTTGTTCATTGAAGATGTGGTGGCCGGCAAGCGGAGCGAGCGCGCCGGGCAGAAGGTTTATTCGCTGTGGGACACGTATGTTTTTGCCGATTTTGTAACGTATCCCAGTTTGTGGGAAGGCTGGGGAAATCAGTTTCTGGAGGCGGTGCGGGCCAAATTGCCGCTGCTGTTGTTTGAATACCCCGTCTACCGGGCGGATATCAAAGACAAAGGCTTCGATGCGGTTTCGCTGGGGGGAGAGGTTGCAGGCTACGATGCCGGGGGGCTGGCCCGCGTAGATGCCGGCCGGATTGAAGCGGCGGCAGACCGGGCCATCGAATTACTGACCGACAGCCGGTTGCGGGCGCAGATGGTTGACCGCAATTTTGAACTGGCCCGGCAGCATTATTCGATGCCGGCCTTGCGGGAATATTTAAGCCGGTTGGTGGATTAGCTGTCCAGAATAATCCGCACTTTTTGAGCCAGAGCCACCGGGCTGAACGGCTTGGAAAGAAAAGCCTGCCGGCTGACAGACATGCCATGCGGCACTAATGCGGCCTCTGAGTAGCCGGACATAAACAGCACTTTCAGCTCAGGCCGGGTTTTCTGTAATTCGGTTTTAAGCTGAAAGCCATCAAGGCCATCCATGACCACATCAGACACAAGCAGGTCAATCGGCCCCTGATGCTCCCCGGCTGTTTGCAAGGCCGCTTCACCGTTTGCAGTCGGCAAAACCGTATAGCCTTGCCCTTCCAGCACCCACACCACCAGGCTACGCACATAGTCATCGTCCTCGGCCAAAATAATGGTTTCTGTGCCGGTGGGCATCTCTGTGGAGGGTATTGGGGGCGTATCATCCGGTTGTATAATTTCCATACGGGGCAAATAAATTTTAAACGTTGTGCCCTTGCCCGTTTCGCTGTAAACCCAAATATTGCCCCGATTTTGTTTGACGCTGCCGTACACGCTCGAAAGGCCCAGCCCGGTGCCCTGGCCCACCTCTTTGGTGGTGAAGAAGGGTTCAAAGATGCGTTTTTGCACCGCCTCGCTTATGCCGTAGCCGGTATCGGTCACGGTCAACTGCACGTATTGACCTGCTCTGGAACCTGAGTGGACCTTGGCGTAAGATTCATCCAGCGTGATATTGCCGGTTTCGATGGTCAGTTGCCCGCCGTCGGGCATGGCATCGCGGGCGTTAAGCGACAGGTGAACCAGAATTTGCTCAATCTGGCCCGGGTCCATTTTAAGCGACCACAGGTCATCGGCCAAATGTGTTTCGACCGTCACATAATCGCCCGTAGACTGCCGGATGGTGGGCATAGCCTGACGAATGGTCTGGTTCAGGTCCAGTTTACGGGGACTAATCATCTGCTTGCGGCTGAAGGCCAACAATTGATGCACCAGCTTTGCGGCCCGTTGCCCGGAACGAATGATGTGTTGCAACGAGCTTCGTTGGGGCGCGGTCTGTTCCAACTGGTCATGCACCAGTTCGGCAAAGCCGTTGATGGTGGTCAGCAGGTTGTTAAAATCGTGGGCAATGCCTGCCGCCAGTTGTCCCACCGCTTCCATACGCTGGGCGCGATAGTACTGCTCTTCTTTGGCCAGGTCGTCGGTGATGTCCCGGTAAATCAAAACATAGTTGATTAATTGGCCGTACACCGTCAAAACCGGGCTGACGGCGGCTTCTATGATGCGTTCTGCGCCGTCTTTGCGACAGATGGTCAACCGTCCCCGCCAGGAGGCTTCTGCGGACAAGGCGGCAAACTGAAATTCGGGCGCGGCATCGGTTTCAGCGGCCAAAAAGTGAATGTGCCGGCCCAGGGCTTCGGTTTGGCTGTAGCCCGTATTGCGTTCAAAAGCGGGGTTGGTATAGGTGATGAATCCCTGCGCGTCAATTATGACAATACTTTCCGCAAGTTGTTCAACGGCGGTAATCAGTTGGCGGCGTTTTTCGTTTGACCACGTGCGAGACAGCGCGTTGGCGGTTTGGTCGGCTACGCTCCATGCCAGGTCAATCTCTTCGTCAGAGAAAGACCGCCGGTATTCTGCGGCCAGATGGATGCAACCGGCCATTGTATTATCAACAAACAGGGGCAAAATTATTATCGACACTATGCGATGCGCCTGAGCCATACGATACAAATCATTTGAGGGCGATTCTTCGTCAGGAATATCCAGCACCAGCGGCGCTTGATTGGCGGCCATGTAGGCGAAGGCGGAGTTATTATCAGGCGTGAGTACTTGCCCCAGCAGCGAAGAGCGGGGCGGTTCGTAATATTCTGCCGCCACCAGATACGATTGACTGTCGGCCTGCATCAGCGTGGCATACGCCCTGGGCAGCGTTAAGGCCGTAGCCAACTCCCGGCACACGGTTTCCAGCAGTTCCGGGGCGGGCATATCCATGGCCGAGGCGGCGATAATCTGGTTCAGCAGAGCCAGTTTGCGATTACGATGCCGGATATCCGCTTCTGCCTGTTCGCGGGCGGTGATGTCTTTGGCGTACACCAGCAGCAACTGCCGGCTGCCGACGGACACGGTAGCCACAGAGGTTTCGGTGGGGAACAGGCTGCCGTCTTTGCGCCGGGCCGTAACGCGAAGCGCCAGTTTTGACCGGGAAAGCGCCATATGCGGCAGGTCAGCCGCATTATCATCGGCCACCAAATCCGTTACAGACAGGCCAATCACCTCGTTTTTGCAGGCGTAGCCGTGCATTTTGCCGGCGGCGGTGTTGCAATCAATAATTAACCCTTCCGGGCTGACCAGAAAAATGGCGTCGGTTAAGGCTTCAAACAGGGTGCGGTATTTGGCTTCGCTGTCTTGCAAGCGTTGTTCGGCCTGCCGGCGGTGGGTAATGTCATCCAGCGTACAGTGTATTTGCTGGAGTTTCCTCTGCGCCTTGTAACTGACCCGGCCATTGACAGAGACAACCACCCGTGTCCCGTCTTTGCGGCGCAGGTTGAGTTCTGTTCTGGTTACTTTGCCGGTGGTTTTAAAACCGGCGAAACGTTTCCTGAACCGGGCCACATCTTTTTCCGAAGCCAGAAAATCGCCGAACCAGCGCCCCAGCACCTCTTCCCGGCTGTAGCCCAGCATACCAAACCAGATGTCATTCGCGTCCAGAATACGGCCGTCTGCATCCAGAGATTGATACCCTTGCGGCACATTTTCGTACAAAAGTTGGTAGTGCGATTCGCTTTGGGCCAATGTTTGCTCGGCCTGCTTGCGGGTGGCAATCTCTTTTTGCAGGGCGGCAAACAGCCGGGCGTTTTGCAGGGCCACGCCCAGATGATTGGCGAAGGCTGTCACTGCCGGCACATCGGCGGCGGTAATGGCCTCTCCCACAATTGAAACCAGTCCGCCAATTTCGGCCCCAATGCGAAAAGGGGCAAAGACGCCCGGCATCCCCCCAAAGGTTTTCAGCACGTGTTTAAGAAAGGGATTTAACGTTTGCGGCACCAGTTGCCGCAATATCTCCGTGTTATCGGCCACAAAGCGGGCCGCGCCGGCTGCCAGTATCTCTCGATAGATGTGAGCCTGGGCCAGCTCAATTTGATAGCCAACCACTTTAATTCCGGTCAGCGATTCGAGATGGCCCAGCATACGGTTTGAGGGCGTAGCCGCTTGAATCGTCAGCCGGTCGCCGGCCTCGTTTAACAGGTGCAAGCTGCCATGCAAGTTCAAGGGTTTAAGCTGGTTGCCAAAAACGGAAAATATTTTCCCCTCGGAAGAAGCAACTTGTTGCAATGCGGCGGCGGTGGTATTTAAAGCGTGCAACAGTTCAAGTTCACGCTTGAGGCCCGTAATATTGTCCGGTTTTTCTTTCGACATACTTATCTGTAATCATCCGTTCACAATTTCATCAGGGTATATCTCCGGTTAAGGATAACATACCCCGCCGGAAGCGTCAATGGTAATTGCGTAAATTTTCCGCGCCGCCATCGAAAATATTGCAGGAAAAAACCGCTTCTCTTTAAGGGAAGCGGTTTGCGACCACAGGTATTCCCTGTCAGCGGTCGTCCACATCAGCCGCGTCGGCGCTTTGGTCCAAGGTGTAATTTTGGCCGGTTTGGGGTGGTTCCCGGTTAAACCAATAATTGCCGATAACGCCCAGCTTTATCAGCCCCAGCACCACCCCGCCGCCCAAAACAAGCGCCGCCGGGACCGCGCAAACCAACGCCAACAGCGAAAATTCGGTGATGCCCACATTAGTCTCCCAGCAAGTTGCCCAGGTTGACATTAAGCCCTCCGGACTTGCCGGAACCGCCGGCTTTGGGCATATATTGCAGAATCTTGTTCGCCAGTTTGGTCATGGGCATGGTTTGCAGCCACACCCGTCCGGGGCCTTCCAGCCGGGCCAGGAACAGGCCCTCGCCGCCCAAAATAATATTGCGGAAGCCCTTGACCATAGTCACGTCAAATTTAACCGAAGGCTCCAGCATCGCCACATAGCCGGTATCGACTTTGAGTACTTGCCCCGCCTCCAGATTATATTCTACCACTTCGCCGTCAATTTCGGTGAATATCCAGCCGGGGCCGGTGGCCCGCTGCATAATAAAGCCTTCGCCGCCGAAGAAGCCGGCCCCCAGCCGCTTTTTGAAGTGAATGTCCAGATCCACCGATTTTTCGGCGACCATAAAGGTGTCTTTTTGCATAATCAGGCTTTGGCCGGCGGCCAGATTGAAGGGAATAATCTTGCCCGGAAATTCGTTGGCAAAGGCCACAATCCCCGCGCCGTTATTAACAAAAAAATCGGTGATGAAGAGCGATTCACCGGAAAAGGCGCGTTTGAGCATTTTGCCCAGCCCGCCGCCGGTGTGGGTCTTCATCTCAACATTGGCGCTCATCCAGCTCATGCCCCCCGATTCGGAATAGACCACTTCGCCGGGTTGCAGTTGCAGCGTGACTACCTGCAAGGTGGTGCCGTCGATGCGGTAGCTGATGCGCCCCGGCTCGCCCTGATATTCGGTTTGGATGTGGTCAACCGTGGTATCAAGTCGAGGAGGCAGCGCGCCGCCCTGACCCGTAATTGAGGTTTGATTAGCCATAAAATTATCCTCCCTGTATTTATTTAATTGGTTTCCTTTGAACATAATACGTTGGCGCACATAAAAAGTTGCGCGTTCACACAGGTATTATATCGTTTCTCCGGATTTTATTCAATGAACGGAAAATTAATTTATTAATGCAAAATTTACTGACACATCTGTCAAGATGGCATATAATTAGCTTAGTGGCTATCCGTAAAATAATTACGCCGGGTGATGGTCAGGCCAGTTGAGGTTGAAAACAACCGGATGCGCGCTTTTTACCCCCTCCCCGGCCACCTGTGCCCTTCGGGTATCCCCCTTTTAGGGGGAGGGAATTTCC
>JAJRUC010000011.1 GCA_024278015.1 Chloroflexota bacterium | reverse complement strand
CTGGCCCGGAGTCTGTTCCGGCTGAACGCCAACCACAAACCGCACCGAGGCGGTGTAAACCGGCGGCGGCGTTTTTCGGGCAAACAGGCTCACGCCCCCCACCACCAGCAGCAGCAAAACGGGAATCCAGGCCCGCTTCCGAATAATTCGCCAATAGGTTCTCAATTCCATACGCCCACTCGCAACAAGATTACTCGCAACAGGTTACTCGCAACAAGATTACTATAGTTGATTTCCACCAAAAATTATATCCGTGTTTTGGCGGATTTTCAGAAAACGCCACTTTATCTTTGGCCCGTCAAGTATAAATGAGGCAATTGCAATTGACAAATATTTCCCTGCCGGGCGAATTGTGCGCCCAAACCATCGCTCCTGATTTGGGGATTTGGCCTTGATGTTGTATATTTATTGAGTTTGAACGTATTCGTATTTTTTGGAAATACTTGCTGAAGAGGGCTGGAAAATGAAAGTTTTATTATTGCAGGATGTTGATAATTTGGGGCTGGCCGGCGAAGTTGCCAAAGTAGCCAACGGCTACGGCAGAAACTACCTCCTGCCGCAAGGTCTGGCTATGCTGGCAACCCCCGGCGCCCTGAGACAAGCGGAAACCATTCGCCAAGCGGGCGAGTTGCAACGCGCTCGTGAAAAAGAAGACGCGCTGGCTATTGCCAATCAAATCAATGGCGCGGTGCTGGTATTCGAGCGTCGGGCGGGTGAGCGCGACAAGCTGTATGGTTCGGTGACGGCCACCGAAATCAGCCAGGCGTTGAACGACAAATTCGGGCTGGATATTCACAAGCGTAAAATTGCCCTGCCCGAACCCATCCGCACCCTGGGCGAATGGGATTTGTCCATCAAATTGATGATTGAAGTTTCGGCCTTTGTGAAGGTGGTGGTCGTTAATGAAGGCGAAGTTTACGCCCCCGCCACGGCAGAAGAACCGGCTGCCGAGGTTGAGGCCGAAGCCGAAACGGAAGCGGAAGCCGTACCCGCCGCCGAATAATTCGTATCCCGTTGCAACAAAAAAGGCCCGCTGTCCTTCGACAACCGGGCCTTTTTGCGTTTCTTTTACGCTTTTGCCCTACAAAGCCAGCAAGGCCAGCGCCGCCAAAATACCCGCCACGCCCAGCCATTGTTTCCGGCCCAGCCTTTCTTTCAGGACTATCCAGGCCAGCAGCACTGTCGTGGCCGGATACATGGAAGCCGACACCGTGGCAATATCCAGGCGACCGGCGCGGCTTGCCAGGGCAAACAGGGCGTTGCCCCCCGCATCAAAGATGCCCGCCACAATAATAACCGGCCAGCAGCGGATAGAGCGAAACATAGCGCCCAATTGGCGGCGTGACAAACTAACCGCCAGAAACAGGGAAACAGAGGCCAGACGGGCAGAAAACAGCGGCCAAAAGACCGCTTCGGCGCTGACCCGGCTGATGAAAATGAAGAACAGGCCAAAGCCCAACCCGGATAACACCGGCAACCGCATATCGGCCAGACTGACGCGGACGGAGCCGTCGCTTTGGGCAATCAACCAGATTGCCGGCAGGGCCACCGCAAAACCCCACCGCTGTCCCGGCGAAGGCAAGCCCTCAGTGACAACCCCGACCGCAATGGGCAGCGCGGCTGTGACCAACGCCGACATCGGCGCGACAAGCCCCATACGGCTGCCGGCCAGGCCGCGATAGAAGGCCAGCAGGCCCAGCGCCCCGGAAATACCGGCCAGCGCCCCCCACCCCCAGTACACCGGCGGGGGAACCCCTTCGCCGAACAGCCGGGCCAGCGACAAAATAAAAATACCGCCCACCACTTGCGAAGCCAGAACCACTGTCATGGCCCGGTTGCGTTTGGCGGCCAATCCGCCGCTAAAATCTCCGGCTCCCCACACCGCCGCCGAAGCCAGCCCGTAAACGATGGTTAAAATATCTGCCGACATACGCTATCTCCGCAATTTGTAGTGAACGGCGGGCGCGTCGCGCAGGCGTTGCGCGGCCTGTTCGGCGGTGATGTCCCGTTGCGGCTCGCCCAGCATTTCGTAGCCGACCATGAATTTTTTGACGGTGGCCGAGCGCAACAAGGGCGGATAATAATGGGCGTGAAAATGCCAGTGGGGGTGTTCGCCGCCGGCGGTGGGTTTTTGATGAAAGCCCATCGAATAGGGGAAGGAGACGTTGAACAAATTATCGTAGCGCGCGGTCAATTGTTTGATGATGTCAGCCAGGGCATCCCGTTCCGGGCCGGAAAACTGGTCAATCGATTGCCGGTGGCGGCGGCTGATGAGCATGGTTTCAAAGGGCCACACCGCCCAATACGGAACCAGGACCACAAAATGGTCGTTTTCAACCACCAAACGTTCCCGCAAACCCAGTTCCAGCTTCAGATAATCGGCCGGCAGCGAGCGGCCATGCGCGGCAAAATAAGCGGCCTGGGCGCGGTCTTCCTTCGCCGGTTCGTTGGGCAGGGTGCGGTTGGCCCAGATTTGGCCGTGCGGATGGGGGTTCGAGCAGCCCATAACGGCGCCTTTGTTTTCAAAAATCTGCACGTAGCCGACATCCGGCCTGGCGCCCAGCTCAAGATATTGTTCAGCCCAGGTATCCACCACCCGCCGAATGTCCGGCAAGTCCATTTCCGGCAGGGTTAAATTGTGGCGCGGCGAAAAACAGAGTACCCGGCACAGGCCCGTTTCCGGCTGCGTTTGCAGCAGGCCGGTAGCATCGCGGGCCGGAGGGGCGGGCGGTTTGAGGGGGGTATCTGGCAACAAAGAGGCAAAATCATTATTGAACACAAACGTGCCGCTGTAGGCCGGGTTCTGCGCCCCTCCGGCCCGCTTGTTGCCGGGGCACAGGTAGCAATGCGGGTCGAAGGCCGGGCGCGTGTCCGGCGGCGGCGCTTCGGTTTGGCCCAGCCACGGGCGTTTGGTGCGATGCGGAGAGACAAGCACCCACTCGCCGGTCAGGGGGTTCAGGCGGCGATGCGGGTGTTCGGTGGGAATAAAATCGGTCATGGGCAAACCTCTCTTTCCAAAACTGGATGAAGTCTACCAGAATCCGGACCAAAATGTGAAATTTTCATGCGAGGGCAGGCCGCCGGCCGGCTGGAAACGTCGCCGGGGCACAATACACGTGCCCCGGCAACAACTATTCCGTATTATTTGACGCTGTCCATCAGGGTAAAGAAGCCTTCAGTCAGGGTGGGATGAATGTAAACGGCGCGATAAAAGAGCGTCCACGGCGCTTCGGCCATCATCAGCGCCATAAGGGTTTGCACCAGTTCCGCCCCGCTCACGCCCAAAACAGCCGCGCCCAAAATCCGGTCGGTTTCGGCGTCGAT
>JAJRUC010000284.1 GCA_024278015.1 Chloroflexota bacterium | reverse complement strand
GCGGCAGGAAACGGGCCGGGGCGTTCACTGGGGGCCGGCTCGCGCCCGCGATATTCCGGCCTACCTGGCCGCCCATCGAAAAAAAACCGATGCTATGCGCCGGATGACCTTCCCCCTGAAGGACCGGCTGGAAATGGTGACGGTGACGCTGGGGTTTTACGGCTTGCTGATTTTGCTGCCGGTGTTCTTCTTTTGGCGACCGTTGTTTTGGCTTGTCACCGCCGCGCTGCTGGGGCTATCTTATTTTTACGGCGTTACCTTGCCGTGGCTGCCGGGCCGCGACGGCCTGCAAAAAAGTATCCCGCTGGTGACGATAGCCCTGGCCGGGCTGTGGGCGTTTGTCGCCATTTGGAGGCCGCTGCCGCCTCCGCAATTGTTCAACTGGACGCTGGCAATCGGCGGCCTGGCCTTTTTTGTGGGGGCGGAGTTGCAGGGTATGTCGCCCTTGATGCGCGGCGAACAAGCCAACTGGAATTGGGAAGCCGGCGTGGGCCTGATTTTGGGCCTGGCGTACTGGCTGACCCCGTTTGTGATGGGCTGGAGGTAATGATGGAAAAGCAACCGACAATTTGGTCTGCTCTGGGGCAACATCTGGAAATTGCCCGCACCTTGCGCGGGCTGGAAATTCGTTTTAACCCGGAACGCTGTACCGGGGTGTGGGAATGTTACGCGGTCTGTCCGGTGGGCTGCTGGACGCCCGATTATAAAAATCGGGTGGCGATTTTTCACGATGGGGAGTTGTGCATTGCCTGCGGGGCATGTGTGCTGCAATGCCCGGAAAACGCCATTGAGTTGAAACCGGCGTAGGGGGATGAATCATCATATTTTGCAGGGGCACGCGGCCGCGTGCCCCTGCGGAGTGCGCTGCTTGCGCTTTTTTGGCTACGCCTTCCCCACCTGTTCCCGTTTCATGGCTTGCAGGGCCAGCAGAGCCGGTTTTTCAATCGGCTCGATTTTTTTGAACAGGGGCAGCGTCGATTCCCAATTTTCCAGCAGGTATTCGGCGTGGGCGCTGCCGGTTTTATCCACGTGGGCGCGAATGAGACTGCGCAACAGGGCGCGGTCATCGGGCCGGTTCACCGGCAACATTTCCACCATATCGGGGTTGAGTTTAAGCGGCAAATTGTTTTGCGGGTCAAAGACGAAGGCCGCGCCGCCGCTCATACCCGCCCCAAAATTGAAGCCCACATCGCCCAAAATAACGACGGCCCCGCCGGTCATGTATTCGCAGCCGTGGTTGCCCACGCCCTCCACCACGGCCACCGCGCCGCTGTTGCGCACGGCAAAACGCTCGCCGGCTTGCCCGGCAGCAAACAGGTTGCCGCCGGTGGCTCCGTACAGGGCGGTGTTGCCCAAAATGGTGTTTTGATGGCTTTGCAGGGGCGCTTCGGGCGGGGGGAGCAGGACAATCTCGCCGCCGCTCATGCCCTTGCCCACATAATCGTTGGCTTCGCCGATGACGGTCAGGCAAATGCCGGGCGCGTTGAAAATGCCGAAGCTCTGTCCGGCGCTGCCCTCAAAAATAAAATGCACCTCTCCGGCGGGCAGGCCGGCTGGGCCAAATTTGGCGGCCACCGCCCCGGAGAGCGTGGCCCCCACGCTGCGGTCGGTGTTGCTGATTTTCATGCGCCGGGTCACGATGCGCCCTGCTTCAATGGCCGGGCCGGCGTTTGCCAGCAGATACCAGTTCAGCGAGGTTACGGCGTCGATGTCGTTGCCGGGCAGCAGGTTGCGGCGGGGCAAAATGCCCTGCTTGTCCGGCGAAGCCAGCAGCGGCGACAAATCCAGGTCGAACAGGCCGGTTTGGGCCAGCAAATCAGTGCGGCCGATGATGTCGTTCAAGGCGCGATAGCCCAGTTCGGCCAGAATGTGGCGCACTTCCTCGGCGATGAAGGTCATATAGGCCATCACCTGCTCCGGCGTGCCGCTGTATTTGGCCCGCAGGTCGGCCTTTTGGGTGGCAATGCCCACCGGACAGGTGTTGCGCTGGCAAGCGCGAGCCATAACGCAGCCTTCGGCCACCAGAGCCGCCGTGCCGAATGAAAACTCATCCGCGCCCAGCATGGCCGTCCGCACCACGTCGCGCCCGGTCTTCAGGCCGCCGTCCACCCGCAGCCGAACCCGGTCGCGCAGGTCGTTGGCAATCAGCGTTTGCTGGGCTTCGGCCAGGCCCAGTTCCACCGGCAGGCCGGCGTGCCGAATGCTGCTTAACGGCGAAGCGCCCGTGCCGCCGTCGGCCCCGCTGATATGCACCACGTCTGCCCCGCCCTTTACCACCCCGGCAGCCACCGTGCCCACCCCGCTTTCGGCCACCAGCTTCACCGAAACAGCGGCCATCGGATTAATCTGCTTCAGGTCAAAAATCAGTTGGGCCAGGTCTTCAATGCTGTAAATATCGTGGTGCGGCGGCGGCGAAATCAGCCCCACGCCGGGGGTGCTGTGCCGCAGGCGGGCAATTTCGGTAGAAACCTTGTGCCCCGGCAGGTGTCCCCCTTCGCCCGGCTTGGAGCCTTGCGCCATTTTAATTTGCATCTCTTTGGCCGACATCAAATAGGCGGGCGTTACCCCAAAGCGGCCCGAAGCCACCTGCTTGATGGCGCTGTTTC
This sequence comes from Chloroflexota bacterium, assembly GCA_024278015.1. Classification (GTDB taxonomy): domain Bacteria; phylum Chloroflexota; class Anaerolineae; order 4572-78; family 4572-78; genus JAJRUC01. The sequence goes on along the minus strand of JAJRUC010000284.1, from coordinate 1,006 downwards.
GCTCTGTGCCCAGCCGGTCTTCGGCTTCGCCCCCTTCGCCGCTGTTGCTCATGCCTCCCAGCCGGTTCATGGCGATGGCCAGGGTTTGGTGGGCCTCGCGGCTGATGGCCCCGTGGCTGATGGCCGCCGTGGAAAACCGGCGCAGAATTTCGGGGGCCGGTTCAACCTGCTCCAGCGGGATGGGCATCCGGTCGGGCCGGAAGCTGAGGCCGTCTTGGGGCGAAACAGGCGCTTCGGCCCGGATTTGGTCGGAAAATTGCATGTACGCGGCGGCATCGTTGGCCCGCACGGCCTGGTGCAGGCGGCGAATGGCCGCCGGATTGAAGGCGTGATATTCGCCGCCCCGTTTGAATTTGAACAGGCCGGGGCTTTCCAGCCGGGGGCCGGTTGGCCCGAAGGTGGTGCGATGCAGGGCCAGTACCGCCTGGGCAATCGTCGCCAGCGACGCGCCGCCCAGTTTTGAGGGCGTGCCGGGCAGGCACAGGTCAATCACATCCGGCCCCAGGCCGATGGCCTCAAAAATTTGCGCCCCGCAATAGCTGTCGACGGTGGAGATGCCCATCTTCGACATAATTTTGAGCAGCCCTTTTTCCAGGGCGCGGGTGTAATTTTCCATCGCTTGCGTGGCCGAAACGCCTTTCAGCTTGCCCCGTTCAGCCAGATTGGCCGCCGTAGCCAGGGCCAGATACGGGTTGACGGCCTCGGCGCCGTAGCCGATGAGCGTGGCCAGGTGATGCACGTCGCGCACTTCGGCGGTTTCTACCACCAAGCTGACCAGCGAGCGCAAGCCTGTTTGGATGAGGTGATGGTGGACGGCCCCCACCGCCGGCAAAATGGGGATAGCGGCGGTGACGCTGTTAATGGCTTTGTCGCTGATGATAATGATGGTGGCCCCGTCGGTGCGGCGGCGGACGGCCTCTTCAGCGGCGCAGACCAGGTTTTTCAGGGCGGTTTCCAGATAGCGCGCCCCTTTTTGGGCCGAAAATGTGGCGTACAGTTTGACGGT
>JAJRUC010000283.1 GCA_024278015.1 Chloroflexota bacterium | reverse complement strand
ACTTGGGTTATTCGATTTAGTTAATTATTTAACCTGATGTAACAAACGTCAGAAGTCAATAAAGATTTCATTGCGCCAACGCAATCAGCCATATTATCAGGCACACGCCGGATATTAAAGCCGGTTTCAGCCTGTTTAACATCCTTTTTCTTTATTATAACTCAAAAACGGTAATTAAAAAGGAGGTGAGTAGCTGCGCCCCGGATTAATTGATTGACTTCAAATTAGCCGATTTGCGCAAGTATAAAAAAGGTTCTTTTGGGATTCAGGGGATACTGAAAATTGTGCGTAAAATTACATTTTGCATTTTACAATACGGCCCCCCGGATTCTCGTTAAAGCATTAAAAATATTAAATTCACAAAAAGGAGTGAAAGAGATGTCGAAAAAAATTTTGTTGGTTCTGGTTTTGATTTTGATGCTCAGCCTGACAGCCGTACCGGCCTTTGCCGCAGGCCCTGCCTGCGCCGATGACTATACTGTGCAGGCCAATGACTGGCTTTCCAAACTGGCAGACCGCTACTTTGGCGATATTTTTGCCTATCCGGTGATTGTAGACGCTACCAACGCCGCCAATGCCACGGATGCCGGCTACGCCAAAATCATCAATGCGGACGTAATTGAAATCGGTCAAAAGCTCTGTATCCCCTCGGCTGACGATGCGGCGGTTTATCTGAGCGCACAGGCAGAAGCCAAACGCGCCTTTGCCGGGCAAACCCTGGTGTTCTCTTCTCGCTTGTGGAGTCCGCCTAATGAGCAGGAATTTATCCGCAACGAGATCATCGCCCCGTTTGAAGCAGAATACGGTGTAACCGTAGACTTCAGCATCCTGAGCGATAACGATATTATGGACCAGGTCAAGGTGCAAAAAGAAAGCGGCAACATCACCACCGACGTGATTATCATTCACAACAGTAATATGTACGAATGGCTGGATGCCGGCTACGTAGCCGATATGACCCCCTATGTTACCAACTGGACCGACCGTCACTATATGGAGACTTTCTCGGCCAATACAAACAGAGACGGCAAGCAATACTTCCTGCCAACTGCCGCCGATGTTTACCTGCTGCTGGCTAACAAAAAAGCCCTGCCCTATCTGCCCGCGGGCGCCAGCACAGACAGCCTGACCTGGGAACAATACGCTGCCTGGGCCAACGCCATTAAAGCCGGCGAAGGCGAAGGAAAAGTTTGCGTAACCGGTATTCCCATGAAATCTCTGGTTTACATGTTCGGCGGCGTCGGCCTCTCTTACGGAGCCGGATTCCCCGACATCAACTCGCCCGAAGCGGTTAAAGCCTGGGAAATTTACGCCAGCATGTACGATGCTTTCAGCCCCGGCATATTCAATGTAGACAACTGTACCGACCCCATGCAGCGTGAAGAATCATGGCTGACCGTCTTCCACAACGCCCGCGCCGGACAGGCCTACGCCTCTAACGAAACCGCCTTTGTCCTCGGCCCGGCCCCCAGCGGCCCCAAAGGTATCGGCTCCATCGCCGGTTCCAGCGGCTTTGCCATTGTAGAAGGCGCCCCTCACTATGACCTGGCGGTTGAATTTATTAAATATATGACCAGCCCCAAAGTACAGGTGAAAGCGTCAAAAGGCACCGGCGGCTTCATTCCGCCCGTGGAAGAATCACTGGCTTTCCTGGGTAACGAAGCCCTTGATGAAGTCATCAACAAAGCGCTCCTGGTGTTAAACAACGGCGTTGTCTCCGGCGTTCCCGGCTCTGATTATCAGGATTGGGGCGCAGTGAAGCAAGTCTTTGATGATGTTTTCAAAGATATGATCATTAACGGCGACGGCACGGTTAATCAAGCCATGCTTGACGAGGCCGCAGCCAAACTTGAAGCGCTAAAGAAATAACCGGCGGCGCATAAGCTGTATTTATCATCAGAGCCGGGAAATTCCCCACCTTCCCGGCTCTGTCTTTTATGAAACCAATATCCCCCACCCCTTAAAAGGATTTGGTTATGGCTGCAATCACTGCTCGGCAACTATCTCCCAATAAAAAATGGAAAACCTTTTGGGCTAAAGCAATGCCCTATTTGCTGATTTTGCCCGTTGTTATCTACTACGCCATATTCTGGCTCAGGCCGGTTATCGAATTGTCATTCGGGAGCTTTATTGGCGCCGAAGGGGAATTTACGCTGGGAAACTACGCCATGGTTTTTCAGGACCCTTCTTTTACCCCCGCCTTCCTCAACACAATCATCATTGTTGTTTTCTCGGTATCGCTGGAATTTATGATTGCCTTGCTGCTGGCCCTGCTGATTAACGAGAAATTCCCCGGCTCAGGGATGTTCCTGTTCCTGGCAATGATTCCAATGGCCCTGCCGGCCGCAGCCGTGGCCGCCATGTGGCTTACGGGACTGACGGCGCACGGCTGGATAAACAGCTTGCTCCATTATCTGGGGATTTTAACCGGCAGCGAAAAGATTTTCTTCCTGACCGGCAACAACTGGAAGAATCTGATACTGATTATCATTGTAGATGCCTGGCAAGTGATTCCTTCGGTGATGATTATTCTGTTGGCCGGGTTGCAAAACATCCCGAAGGAAGTTAAGGAGGCCGGGCTTGTCTTCGGCGGCAACGGGTGGACTGTGTTGCGAAAAATCACCATCCCCATCCTTAAACCCACCATCCAGACCGCTGTGATTTTGAGGTTGATTTCAGCCATTCAAATCTGGCTCATTATAGCCATCCTCTTTGGGTTTAACCGCCTGCCTGTTCTGCTGGAGAGGGTGGTTTATTACAGCGAAGAAGTGCCGAATCTGGATATCAGCTACCAAATGGCTTCAACTTACACCGTGGTGGTGGCCGTCATCGTTTCGCTGGCGGCGATGGTCTTCCTGTACGTTTCGGGCGCATTTAAAAAGCAACCGGGGGAAATGTGATGGTTGAAAAACGACCCGTAAACTACCGCAAGTTAATACAATCAACCACCCTGTACATTACTGTGGCCGGAATTTCAATGCTCATCATCATTCCCATCTTCTTTCTGGTCTCGCTGTCTTTTCTGTCGGCCAGAGAGGCTTACCAATACCCGCTGCCGTTGTTGCCGGAATTACGCGCCAAATTTGAGATAAAACCGGGCGATAAAGGCTACCTGATAAGCGTATACGATACAAAAACCGGCGAATACCAGAGCGTACTCGATACGGTTGACATTGAAAAAGCATCTACTTATATGCGTACTTATTTGAGTATTGAGATGAGCGAAAGCGAGATTGAAGCTCAAATTGCCAAACTTGATACGCAAGACGCGGTTTACTTTACCCGGCCCAGAGATTTTTGGCACAACTACGGCACCTTCTTCAGAATAACCCGAAACGCGGGAGCGGCGCTGGTTAGAAGCCTGCAAATTGCCGCCATAACCATTCTTATTTCCCTGACTATCGGCGGACTGGCCGGGTACGCCTTTGCCAGATACGTTTTTGCCGGCAGAAACGCCCTGAAATTCAGCGTTCTCTTTGTTAGAATGTTCCCGGCGGTTGCTATTGCTATGCCGATGGCGTTGATTTTTGCCAGGGTGGGGATGTACGACAAGCCGTTAAGTTTGGCATTAATTTACTCAATCGGCTCAATTGGGCTAACCGTCTGGATTACCGCCAGTATTTTTCTGGGCATTCCGGTTTCCCTGGAAGAGGCGGCCCAGGTGTTCGGCGCCACCAAACTTCAGGCGTTTATACGCATTACCTTTCCCCTGGCTTTGCCCGGATTGGCCGCCGCCGCTATGTACGCTTTTTTGGGCGCGTGGAACGAAACAATTATGGCCCTTATTTTGACCCAGTTCAATCCCACCTTTCCGGTGGTGGTGTACAAATCGCTTATGGGCGCTACCGGGCAGGTAAACCTGGCGGCAGCAGGCGGGATGATAATGGCCCTGCCGGCAATTATATTCACCCTTTTTATTAAAAAATACATCAATCAAATGTGGGGCGGAATTACAGTATAGAGGGAAAACCTATGGCAATATTAAAGTTCAAAAATATCACCAAACGATACGGCAAAAATGTTTTGGCCGTAAAAAATCTGAGCTTAACGGTACACGACGGCGAATTTTTGGTGCTGCTCGGCCCGTCCGGTTGCGGAAAAACCACCGCTATGCGGATGGTGGCCGGGTTGGAAGAAGTAACCACCGGCGCCATTAGCATTGATGACGTTGACATTACCGATCTGCCCCCCAGAGAACGGAACGTCAGCATGATATTTCAGAATTACGCTATTTGGCCCCACATGACCGTATACGACAACATTGCCTACGCCCTGAAGCTGAAAAAGATGAAGAAAGATGACATTGATAAAACGGTCAATGATGTGGCCCGTATGACCAACATCGGCGAATATCTGCGCCGATACCCCTCACAGCTATCGGGGGGGCAGCAGCAGCGCGTGGCGGTTGCCAGAGCCATTGCGGTTAAACCCAAAGTCTTTTTAATGGACGAACCGCTTTCAAACCTTGACGCCAAATTGCGCGGCTCAATGCGTACCGAACTTAAAGCCATTCACAATAAAACCAACGCCACCACCGTTTTTGTGACCCACGACCAATCCGAGGCGATGAGTATGGCCGACCGCATTGTAGTGATGCGCGACGGCGAAATTATGCAAATCGGCACGCCGGAAGATGTGTACGAGCAAAGCGCCAACCTGTTTGTCGCCGATTTCATCGGCACGCCGCCCACCAATTT
>JAJRUC010000282.1 GCA_024278015.1 Chloroflexota bacterium | reverse complement strand
CCGTTCCATGTCCCCTTTCGCGCGGGTCAGGGTTTCGTAATGATAGCCTACTTCGTGTCCCATATGGTGCAGGTCGCGCAGGGCATCGTGCTTGAACACGGCCCGGGTGGCGCGCACGTAATAGGTGGCCCGCAATCCCAGCGAGGCTTCCAGCCGGGCCATGCGCATGGCGGTGGGCAGGGCGCGGTCTACATCGTGCCGCAAAATGACGGCCGGTTGCGGCAGTCGGCCCGCTTGCAAAAACCGGCTCATCGTCCACACCGGGTAATCTAGCCGGAGAATGGCCCGGCACAGGCGGCGATAGCTTTCAAGCGTAAAATCAAGAGTCATCGCAGGTGTTTGTTGTAGTCCATATCGAACCACATGGCAAAAAATAAAAATTGCAAACCGGTAATTGCCAGGAATACGGCGAACAAGGCGCTGGTGGGGGCAATGGGCAACCCGGCGACAATGCGTTTGATGAACAGATACAGGCCCAGCAGAAAGCCGGTCGGGAACAGAAAGCCGCCTGCGCCGTAAAAAAAGACCAGCGGATGAAAATCGCGGATGACGTATTTTTGCGTCAGCCGAAACAGGAACAGTTTGAACAGCAGCCACGACAGTTTGGGAATCATACGCAAGGGTTTGATGCCTGATTTTTCGCCGATGTGATAGATGGGCTTAACCGGCACGTCGCGCACCCGGAAGTTAAAAATATTGAGCCGCACCAGCAAATCGTTGGGCTGGCCGTAGCGTTTGTACATCGTATCCCAATTGATGGTTTGCAGCGCCTTCAGGTTGATGGCCGTATAGCCCGATTGTGAATCGGCCACGTGCCAGTAGCCGGAGGCGATTTTGGTCAGCAGCGACATCATCGAATTGCCCAGATAGCGCACGCGGGGAATGATGCGCCAGGCATCGCCGGTAAAGAGGCGATTGCCTTTGGCGTAGTCGGCCTCACCATTTGCCACCGGGCCAACAATGGCGGGCAGGTCGGCGGGGTCCATTTGTCCGTCGCCGGCCATCACCACCGCCACATCAATCTGGTGGTCCCGACACCATTTGTAGCCGGTGGCAATGGCCCCGCCCACGCCCTGGTTGGTTTCGTGCTGAATGAGTGTGACCCGCTTGTGCCGGCGCATCGCCAGCCGTACCGTTTCGGCGGTTTGGTCGCGGCCGGCATCGTCTACCACCACAATGCGGTCAACCAGGGCGGGCATGGTTTCGATGACCTGCCCGATGAGCTTTTCTTCGTTGTACGCGGGAATCACCACGCCCACGGTATGGTCTTTGTACATAATGTTTTCCCATTGATAGTTGAATTATACACCCGCATCGCTATTTTAGTCGATAAATCTGATACGCGCCTTGCACATCGAACAATTCTTCCATGTAATTGGCTTCCAGCGTGTTCAGTACGGTCGGGTCGGGCCGAATTTCCGGGGCCAGGCCCGGTTCGGTCAGGAGCAGGTTCAGCCCCAACCGAAACACCAGCACGTGCGTAATGCCTTGCGCCCGCCACGCCTGGGCAATGGCTGCCGCATTGGGGCCGTACAGGTATTGCAGATGGCCGTATTCATCCAGAATGCTGTCCGGGCGACAGTCGAGCCGGCAGTAATAGCTGCGCGGTTCCCACAAAAAGGCCACCACCGCCTCGGCGGGCAGGGCGGCGTTGAGTTGTTCTATTGCGGGGTAGTGGCCGGGCAGGCGGCGGCTCAGGTAGTGGCCCCGGCTTTCCGGGCCGACAAGGTGCGACAGTGGTCGATAGTACAGCCAGCCGCTGCGGCTGTTGATTTGATTGTTGAAAAGCTGGTCAACCAACCCCAGGGCCAGCACCACCCCGATGAACATCATCAAAAAGCGTTGCAGCGAAAATTGGGGCCGGCTCAGGTGAAAACTGTCGCTTACCAGCCAGGCCAGGGCCGGGGTCAGGGCCGCCAGCGCGGGCAGCAGCAGCCGGCTTTGCCACAGCCCCGCCGAAAAGATAACGCCCGCCAGCCAGAACAAAAACTGGGCCAGAGCAAAAATCAGCAGGCCGTCCAGCGCTTTGGGCATGGCCTTTCTTCGATAGCGAAAGACTCCGTAGGCTAGTAACATGGGCAAAAAAGCCAAAAAAAGCGGCCCGGTACGGCCATCAATGTAGTTGGCGTCTTTGATGCCCAGGGTCAGGGTGTAGGGCAAGGTTAAAATTGCCACGGGGTTAAACCCCAGGCCGGTGCCGCTGCCGGAATAGGCCGCCGCCCGAAAGGCGTCCCAATATCGCCCGCCGAACACAAAGGGATAGACCGGATTGCCGGTGAAAACCCGGCTTTTAATGTACCACGGCGCAGCCACCAGCACGGCGGGCACTGTAAATTGGCCCACCGCCCGTATCGCGGGCCGCCAGCCGGCCCGATGCTTCCACAGATGCCACAGCAGCAGCCCGCCCAGCGTTATTGCGCCGACAACGCTGGTGTATTTCAGGCTCATTGCCAACCCGCAAAACAGGCCGCTGAGGATGAGTTCTCGCTCTCCGCCGGGGAGAGAGAACTTTTTCTCCCTCCCTCTGGCAGGGGGAGGGTTGGGGAGGGGGTGCTGAGTACTCTCCATTAAAAAATACAGGGCCGCCAGTTCAAAAAAAGCCAGGGCCAAATCGTTGTAGGCCCACGTCGCCAGAGTCCACACCATCGGCATGGAAAAGAGAATAGCCACCGCCAGCCAGCTTTTGGCAACCCGCAGATGGGTTTTGGCCGTCAAATAGACCAGCGCGGCCAGCAAGGGGGCAAAGCCGAAGTGCATCAGCTTGGCGGCAACGTCGCCGCGCAGGGCCATCGCCAACATAAAAACCATCTCCAGCAGACCGGGGAAGTTGAGGTGCGGAATATTAATGCCGGGCAAAATGCGTCCCGCCTGCAAATACAGTTTCGGGCCGGTCAGGTGATAAAACAGGCCGTCCCAATCGGTGGGGGG
>JAJRUC010000281.1 GCA_024278015.1 Chloroflexota bacterium | reverse complement strand
CCCCATGCCCCCCGGCGCAAACGCCGTGGTTCGTTTTGAAGAAACCAGCGAAGCCACACCTGTCGCCAACTTAAAGCGTAATGAAGTTGCCGTGCTGCGTGCCGTCGCTACAGGAGACAACGCCCGCCCCGCCGGCGAAGATGTCCGCGCCGGCGACACGGTTTTGCGGCAGGGACACCAACTCCGCCCCCAGGACATCGGCCTGCTGGCGGCGGTGGGGCAACGACGGGTGCCGACGCATCGCCGGCCGCGCGTCGCAATTTTAGCCACCGGCAACGAGCTGGTCAACATCAATGAGCCGTTATCGCCCGGCAAAATCCGCAACTCGAATGAATACACGCAAGCCGCCCTGGTGCAGCAATACGGCGGCCAACCGATTCAACTGGGCATTGCGCGGGACACAATCGAACACCTGACCGCCAAAATTGAAGAAGGGCTGGCCCAAAACGTAGACCTGTTTCTCACCTCGGCGGGCGTTTCTGTGGGCGATTACGATGTGGTTAAAACGGTGCTGGCCAGGCAGGGTAAAATGCACTTTTGGCAAGTAGCCATCAAACCGGGCAAACCCCTGGCCTTTGGACACATCGGCAACGTGCCCTTGCTGGGGTTGCCGGGCAACCCGGTGGCCTCGATGGTGGCCTTTGAAGTCTTCGCCCGCCCGGCCATTTTGAAACTCGGCGGACATTTAACCTGGGAAAAACCAACCGTCAAGGCCGTTTTGCAGGAAGATGTTCATAACAGCGGGCGCAATCATTATATGCGGGCCAAACTCAGCCAAACAGCCGACGGGTATTTGGTGACAACGCGCGGCAGCGGCGTGCAGGTGCAGGGGTCCGGCATTTTATCATCGCTGGTGTGGGCCAACGCCCTGGTTGTGGTTCCCAACGATGTAACCTTCATTCCGCAGGGGGCGGTGGTGGATGCGTGGCTGCTGAACTGGTAAAAACCGGGCGCCAGTCACCCTTTTTTCCTATTTGCGTTGACCATAAAGAATGTGTATTATGGTATTAATATCGTAATCCTGTTCTTCATTTATTCATCCAAAAGGAGTATCATCGGTGGTTAAGATTATTTGCCGCGCAATCGACTGCATATTTTGGGAAGGCGGGCGTTGCTCTTCAGACAAGATGACCTATGACCCGGAAGAAGGGTGTATGACCTACGCCGTCATTGATGATTTAATTGATGACGATGACGACTGGGACAGTGATGATGACGATGACCTGGACGATCTGCTTGACGATGACCTGGATTATGACTATGATGATACCCGGCCCGACGGCGGTTTTGTTAATTTTGTTGACGGCAACGATGTCTGGTAAGCTATAGCCTCCGGTTAAATATTGATGCCATTTCCGCGCCCTGCCGCCGCCCGCAGTTTTTTCGGGCGCAAACACCCTGTTAATACCCTTCACCCTGTATTGTAAACCAGCGAAACGCCTCGCTGGTTTTTTTTCCAAAGGAGATTACCCGCCATGACCGCACAACCTGTCGATATCCTGTTGACCAATGCCACCGTCGTGACCATGAACCCCAAAAAAGACGTTATTTTTGCGGGGGCCATAGCCATTAACAAAGACACTATCATTGAAGTTGGCCCGGCGACGGCGCTGAACAAAAAATATCAGGCTGCCAAAACCATCGATTGCCGGGGAGATATTGTCTCGCCGGGGTTGGTAAACGCCCACACCCATGTGCCGATGACCCTTTTGCGGGGGCTATCTGATGATTTGCGCCTGGATGTGTGGCTTTACGGCTTTATGATGCCGGTTGAGCGCGAATTTGTCACTCCCGAATTTTCTTATCTGGGAACATTGCTGGCCTCCGCCGAAATGATTCGCTCCGGCATTACCACGTTTTGCGATATGTACTATTTTGAAGACCAGGTGGCCGAAGCCGCCGCCAAAGCCGGGATGCGGGCTATCTGCGGGCAAACTATCCTCAAATTCCCCTCCCCCGACGCCTCCAGCTACGACGACAGCCTGGAATACTGCCGTCAATTTGTAAAAAAATGGCGGGGACACCCCCTTATTGTGCCGGCTGTGGCTCCCCACGCCCCGTACACCGCCACCCCGGAAATGCTCACTGCCTGCGCCGCCCTGGCCCTGGAATATGATGTGCCGCTGCATATTCACGTGGCGGAAACCGCCATGGAACAGGAAAACAACAAAACCGAACACGGGGCCACCGTAGTACCCTGGCTGCAAAAACACAATATTTTCAAACCCAAAACCATCGCGGCCCATTGCGTGCATCTGGATGACACAGAAATGATTACCCTGAAAAACACCGGCACCGGCGTGGCTCACTGCCCCAGCAGCAACCTGAAACTAGCCAGCGGCGTGGCCCCCGTCCACAAAATGCTCAAGCTGGGATTGCGCGTGGGCATCGGCACCGACGGCCCCGCCTCTAACAACGACCTGGATATGCTGGAAGAGACTCGCCTGGCCGCGTTTTTGCAAAAGGGCATTTTTGCAGACCCCACCCTGCTGCCCGCCAAAAAAGCGTGGGAACTGGCAACCAGCGGCGGGGCGGAAGCCATCCACATGGGGCATTTGATTGGCTCATTGGAGACGGGCAAAAAGGCAGACATCATCGTCATCAATGTGAAAGGCACCCACCAAACCCCCCGCTTCTCTCACTCTGAAGATACAATCTATTCCCAACTGGTGTACGCCGCCAAATCCACCGATGTTTGCCACGTGCTAATCAACGGTCGGCTTTTGATGGAAGACAGCGCCCTGCTTACGCTGGACGAAGCAGACCTGCATCAAAAGGCCATCGCCATGTCTGAAAAAATTGACACCTTCATCCGCACCAGAGAAAAAGACCTGCTCTCTAAATTGCTGGCCATCAGCAGCGGCGTTGTGCCTGTCGAAACCTTTGAAATCCAGAGTAAAGTCCGCATTGATGATATAGCCGCCATTGAAGCAAAACTGGGCGAACTCAACGCCGTCACCATCAACCGCACTTCGGTGCGCAAACAGTACGACACCTATTTTTGCTTTGAAGACAAAACGCTGGGTCGTATTCGCTACCGGGAAGACGAACTGACGGCCAACGACGGTACGCCCGACGTGTTGTATCGTATCAGCCTGATTGGCCCGGCCGTGGAACGGGTCTTTAATCACTCAATCATCCTGACCCGTTCCCGCTATTCTGTGCCGGCTGACAAAAGCAGACGTTTTTACTACGAATATTTCCAACCCGACCAAAAAATTGAAATCGCCAAAACGCGCAAACGGTATCACATTACCTTCAGAAACACCCATTTCGCCGCTAATCTGGATAGCCTGGCCGACATTGGACGCTCGTATCTGGAGGTGAAAAGCCGCACGTGGTCTGCCAAAGATGCGGAAGAGAAGGCGCAATTGATGGGCGAATTGTTCCTGCTGCTGGGCATTGACCCCTCTCAAAAAGAAACCCTGACCGAATATATCGATTTGGCTCAAGAATAGGCAAAAAAACGCAGGGGCGGCTCGCAAGCCGCCCCTGCAAGAGGACATAAAACAGGGCGCGGCGCGCCCTACTTTGATAAATTTGTTCTGAGAACATCATCCAGGGTGTGGTAAATGGCAAAAAAATCGGCGGTGCCGGCCAATTCCAGCACCCGATACACACTGTCGGACAAATTGACCAGGGCCATACTGTACACGTTGCGCCGCGCATCCAGCAACGCCCGAATACCGGCCATCGTCAATTCCTGCAAGTTCCCCATATCCAGAATTATCTTCTCGGCCTGTTTATTTTGCACCAACTCCATAATGTACCGGGTAAACGCTTCCGAAGCCTGGGCATCGAACTGGCCGTACAAGGTCAGGCGCACAAACTGGTCAAGCTCTTCTTCTTCAATTTTGAAATTGCCGGTTTGATTAAATCTGATTTCCATGCCCTCTGTGGCGGCATCTACCCGCACCAGCATGCCTTTATCAGAGTGGGAAAGATATTCCTGCGTTTGTTTCAGGGTAAGGGCTATTTCTTAGTCGGTCGACGTCGGGTCGTGGTGGAACAGAATCAGGCGTTTAACCTTGGCTTCGCGGGCAATGTCGGCCCCAATCAAGGCAGAGCTGTGGCCCCAGTCTTCTTTGATAATCGCCTCTCGCACCGAATACTGGGCGTCGAAGATGAGGACATCGGCATTGTGGTAAAAATCAAGGTACTGTTTTATCGAAGGCCGGTCCAGCCGTTTGTATTCGCCGTCGGTAGCCAGCACAATTGCATAATCCGCGCTGTCTACGCGATAGGCGTAGGCCTTGTTGGGATGCTGGAGTTCGATGTTGCCCACGCGCAACGGCCCCAGCGTAACCGTTTCTTCCGGCTGCAATTGATGGAAGCGGATGGCGGCGGGCAGCATCGTAAAATCGGCGGGGAAGGTTTGGGCGGTCATTTGCCGTTTCAGGACATCGGGTACATAGGGATGGATGTAATAAATATCAAATTGATTGCCGGGGACAAAGGCCGGCACAAAATAAGGAAAGCCCTGAATGTGGTCCCAATGCGTATGGGTAAAAAAGATATGAGCATGACCATTGCCTTGTCCGAACTCGCGGGTCATCAGGTAGCGGCTGAGTTCTCTCATACCGGAGCCGGCATCGAAGATAATGAATTTGCCGGCCGTCTCCAGCGTCAGGCAGGTGGTATTCCCGCCGATTGTGCCGCCGATGTTCACCGGCAGGTTATCGACAAATTCCATAAGCGCCAGTTCATCTTGCAGATTAACGCCGGCCAAGCCGGCCTCTTTCAAGCCCAACAGTATTTTTGCCTTGATTGCCTCGGCGCGTAACGGCGCGGGCAACGACCCTCTAACGCCCCAGAATGTTAATTTCATCCAAAAAACCTCTACAATAAGAGCAAAACATACAACTTACTATAATTATGATATAGTTGTTATACAACGAAAAAACAAAACATAAAAGGTTATTTATAAAATTCAGATAATCCGCCAGCTTTTATGTCTATATTAAATTATCATGAAAGTGGCTTCTTGCACAATAGCCAAACCGTCCTGCCTGTGACGGCAATTCCCCTGTTGCCGGCGTGACCTGCCGGAAAAACCGTTGTTACCCCGCCATTTAAAACAGAAATCGCTGCCCCGGCGATATTGATGTTGATATTTTTAGCATTTGTGTTACAATGCGTCGATAATCAACGGTTGCAAGCCGTTGGCGTTTGCCAATTCCAGCTATCAGGAAGGTTCAATCATGTACAAATCGCACACCTGCGGACAACTTCGCGTGGCAGACCACGGCCAACAGGTCACTTTGGCCGGCTGGGTGAATCGACGGCGCGACCACGGGGGATTAATTTTCATCGACCTGCGTGACCGGTGGGGATTGACCCAGGTTGTCTTCAACCCCGAAATTAATGCCGAGACCCACGCCACAGCCGGCGCCTTGCGCAACGAATACATCATTCAGGTGCGCGGCACGGTCAACCAACGACCGGCGGGGCTGACTAATCCGAACATGGAAACCGGCGATATTGAAGTGGTGGCCGGCGAGGTAAAAATCATCAACGCCGCCAAAACGCCCCCCTTCTACATTAATGAAGAAACCAACGTGGAAGAAGCGTTGCGTTTGAAGTATCGCTATCTGGATTTACGCCGGCCGCGGATGCGCAACAACATTTTGCTCAGACATCAGGTTACGCATTACATTCGCAACTTTTTAACCGATTCCGGCTTTGTGGAGATTGAAACGCCCATCCTCTTCAAAAGCACCCCGGAAGGCGCCCGCGACTATCTGGTTCCCAGCCGCCTGCACCCCGGCGAATTTTACGCCCTGCCCCAAAGCCCGCAGCAGTTGAAGCAATTGTTGATGGTGGCCGGGTTTGAACGGTACTTTCAAATTGCTCGCTGCTTTAGAGACGAAGACCAGCGCGGCGACCGCCAGCCGGAATTTACCCAGCTTGACCTGGAAATGAGCTTTGTAGACCGCGAAGATGTGATGAAACTGATTGAAACGCTCTTTACCAGCCTGACAGAAACGCTTACGGCTAAAAAACTGGTGTTCAAACCGTTTAAGCGCTTAAGCTATCACGAAGCAATGGAGCGTTTTGGCCGCGATAACCCCGACCTGCGCTTCGGGCTTGAGCTAAAAACCGTGAACGACATCATCGCCAATAGCAATTTTAAAGTATTTTCCGGCACAGTGGCCCGGGGCGGCGTGGTAAAAGGCTTAAACGCCACAGGCTGCGGCGGCTACAGCCGCAAACAAATCGATGAACTGACCGGCATTGTAAAATTGTTTGGGGCAAAGGGGCTGGCCTGGCTGGCCGTTTCTGCCCAGGCCGACAAACCGCATCGTTCTTCCTTCGCCAAATTCCTGAGTCAAGCAGAAACTGACGCCCTGGTCAACGCTATGCAAGGTAAAGCGGGCGACCTGCTGCTGTTTGTGGCCGACACATTTGAGACAGCCAACGAATCACTGGGCCGGTTGCGGCTGGAAATCGGCAATCGGCTGGGCTTGAGAGACGACAATACGCTGGCCCTGTGCTGGGTTATCGATTTTCCGTTGTTCACCCGCAACGAAGAAGAAAATCGGTGGGACCCCAGCCACCATCTCTTCACCTCGCCGATGGATGAGGATATTCCCCTGCTGGAGACCGACCCCGGCCGGGCCAAAGGCAAACAATACGACCTGGTGTGCAACGGTCACGAAATTTCCGGAGGCAGTATCAGAATTCACCAGCGGGCTGTGCAGGAAAAAATCTTCGGACTGATTGGGCTGAATGTGGAAGAGGCCAAAGAGCAATTTGGGCATATGCTGGAGGCGTTTGAATACGGCACGCCCCCGCATGGGGGCATCGCATCGGGCATTGACCGCCTGGTGATGTTGCTGGCGGGCGAACCCAATATTCGGGAAGTTATCGCCTTTCCCAAAAGCCAATCGGCCACAGATTTAATGGCGAATGCGCCCACACCCGTCGCCGCTGCCCAATTAAAGGAGTTGCATATTCAACTGGATTTGGAGAAGGAATAATTCCGGATAATTTGGCAAGCAAATATTTTTATGCTATGATAGGGCCTGTCCCTGCCGTGTACGTGATGGGCCACGCGTCTTGAACCAACACTCCCTGATACGGAAGCCTTTTTTTGGATGGGGATGCGGTAGCCTGCGAAAGGGCAAGGCAACCCCCGTTTAACGGGGCTTCCACCTGCATAAGCAGGTTCATGGGCAACTGGATACCACACGGCATGGCGGGGTTTTAAGGTGGGCAGTCTCTTGCATTAATGCAGGGGATTGCCCGCCTTGTTTTATTAAAGCGATGCTGTCCGGCTAACAACCGGCCAGCGTTGCCTCAGACAAAGCATCAACCACCGCTTCAAAGCTGCCGGTTTCCCGATAGGTTTTCAATTGCAAATCGGCGCTGGTGCCCCGTTTCAGGATGGTGTGAATGTGGACCAACTCCTCTTGCGTACCCAAATGCGCGGCCACGTCATCCACAATATCCAGCAGTTCGCTAATTAAAAAGCGCACCGGCACTTCTTCTTCTTTGCCGAAATCAATCAGTTGCCCCTCCATGCCATCCCGCACGGCGCGCCATTTATTTTCGGCCAGCAGTTCTCGCCGGTACAGCCGCCAGTTGATGTTATTCCGGCGAAGCTGTATCAGCTTGCCCACCAGCGTTTGCACCAACGCGGCAATGGCTATCGCATCGTCAATGCGGGTTACGCAATCGAACACCCTGAATTCCAGGGTGGGAAATTTGGAGTGCGGGCGCACGTCCCACCAGATTTTGGTGGCGTCAGAAATGCACCGGGTTTTCACCAGCGTCTTGACGTGCCGGGTATAATCATCGTAAGAATTAAAGTAGTCCGGAATGCCGGTGCGGGGCAAATCTTCAAAGACCACGCTCCGATAGGACTTCAGGCCGGTGTCGCGCCCGTTCCAGAATGGCGATGAAGCGGAAAGAGCCAGCAAATGCGGCAAAAAATATCGGACCTGGTTCATAACGTCAATTGTCAGGGCGTGGTCCGGAATACCGATATGAATGTGCATGCCAAAAATCAGCAGCCGCCGGGCCAGATATTTCATATCATCCAGCAGGCCGTGATAACGCGCGTAATCGGTAATATCCTGGTCTATCCACCGGGAGAAGGGGTGCGTGCCGGCGGCCACAATCTTCCGCCCGT
>JAJRUC010000280.1 GCA_024278015.1 Chloroflexota bacterium | reverse complement strand
TGTCGTATCAATTGGGCAAAAATCAGACGGCGCTGGAGCATTTGCGCCGGGCCGTATCCATTGACCCCGCCGACCCCCTGTATCACAGCGGGTTGGGCCTGGTGCAGCGCGGGCTGAAGCTGCTGCCCCAGGCCATCGAAAACTACCGGCGGGCCATTGCCCTGGCCCCCACCGATGCAGACCACCACTACAACCTGGGCGTGGCCGCCATGCAACTGGAAGACCTGTCGCAAGCTGCCGCCGCCTTCAAAGCGGCTATCCGTTTGCAGCCCAACGCCACCGTCAGGCAGTTGTGGCAGTTGGAACTGGACGGCCTGTGCCCGGCCATAATGCCCCACGCCCAGGCCATTGCCGACTGGCGGGCGCAATACGCCGCCGCGCTGGACGAACACCCCACCGGCAGCATCAATTTGCCGAAAACGCTGCCCCTGTTGCAACAATCGAACAACTATCCGCCCTTTAATCTGCCTTATCACGGCCAAAACGACCTGCCCCTGAAACGCCGCTACGCCGATGTTTTTCGGGGGGAAGCGACCCGGCCCGCCCCCCGCCCCGCCCCGCCGTACCGCGTGGGCTTCATCGTCACCCGCAGCCACGAGCGCATTTTCCTCAGCCTGATGGCCGGCATTCTGAATAACCTGACCGACCACCGCCTTGAGCCGGTCATTGTGGCCCCCCGCGCCGCTATATCCCGGCTTAAAAAGGGCATCGCCAGCCGGCGCGTCGATTATCTGCCCATTTCAGAAGACTTGCCGTTGGCTGTGGCAGACCTGCAAGCCGCCCGCTTCGACGCGCTCTATTTTTGGGAAGTGGGCAGCGACAGCCTCAACTATTTTTTGCCATTTTTCCGCCTTGCGCCGGTGCAGTGTACTTCGTGGGGGCTTTCAAGCTCCACCGGCATCCCCCAAATGGATTATTTTATCTCCAGCGATTTGCTTGAGCCGGACAACGCCGCCGGCCATTATTCAGAAACGCTGGTGCGCTTCAAAACGCTGCCCACCTGCTTCAGCCGCCCGGAAATTCCGCAGCCGCTCAAGCCGCGCGCCGATTTTACCCTGCCGGATGAGGCCCATTTGTATTTTTGCCCGCAAAATTTACTCAAAATTCATCCCGATTTCGACGGCGTTCTGGCCGAAATTTTGCGCCGCGACCCCGCCGGACGGTTGCTGCTGCTGGAAACAAAGACCCCCCGCCTGAAAACCGACCTGCTGGCCCGCTTCCAGGTTTCCATACCCGATGTCCTTGACCGGGTGCAATTTATCCCCCCCCTTTCTTTCCCTGATTTTATGAATCTCATCGCCCTGGCCGATGTGCTGCTGGACACCTTCCATTATAGTGGCGGCAATACCACTCATGAGGCGCTGGCCGCCGGCGCGCCCGTCGTGACCCTGCCCGGCGATTATTTGCGCGGGCGGCTTACCCTGGGCCGGCTCAAGAAAATCGGGGTGTCGGATACCGTGGCCGCCACTCCGCAGGAATACGTGGACATTGCGGTGCGTTTGGGCGCAGACCCGGCCTGGCGCGCCGCAATCAGGGCCAAAATTCTGGCGGCCAACAAGGCGCTGTATGACGATATGGCTGCCGGGCGCGAATTTGAGCAGTTTTTCATCCATGCCATTCAGACTGCCGGACGGGATGATAAAAATGACCCCCGCCCCAACCCTCCCCCCGGCAAGGGGAGGGAGTCATTGTCATCCGGGACGGACAACGCGCCGTTTTTGATGGCCCGCCCCAACCCTCCCCCTGGCAGGGGGAGGGAGTCGCTGCAAGCGACGGGAGGGGGCGAACTCCGCGAAACCGGAGCTTCGCCATCCGTTTCGTTGTGCATGATAGTCAAAAACGAGGAGGACAATCTGGCCGATTGTCTGGCGTCGGTGGGCGATTTTGCCGACGAAATCATCATCGTCGATACCGGCTCCACCGACCGCACCGTAGAGATTGCCCGTTCCTTCGGGGCGAAGGTGCATTATTTTGACTGGATTGACGATTTTGCCGCCGCCCGCAACGAATCGCTGAAACACGCCGGCGGCGACTGGATTTTCTGGCTGGATGCTGATGACCGGCTTTCGGCGGAGAGCGTTGCCCGGCTTAAGCTGGCCGTCGCCGCCGGGCAAGCCGATGTCTACACTTGCGCGGTCATCGGCCCCACGGCCAAAAACGATGATATTGAGGTGTCCGCCCGCCATTTTCGCCTGTTCCGCAATGGTTTGGGGCTGAAATTTGTCTATCCTCTGCACGAAGATTTGGCCCTGAAAGAGGCCCGTCGTCCGGTGAAAGTGGCTCACACCGATGTGACCGTCACTCACACCGGCTACGACATCAGCCCGGAGGCGTTTAAGGCCAAAACGCGCCGCAATCTGGCAATCATCAAAAAATGTCTGGCCGCCGACCCGCATAATTCCCGCTGGCTGCACCATTTTGGGCTGGCCCAGTCAATTTTGGGCAATTACGAAGCGGCTGCCCGCGCCTTTGAAACGGTGGTGGCTCACCCCGGCGGCCAGTTGAACGCGGTGGAATTGTATTACGCCCACTTTAACCTGGCCGAGGCGTACACCCGGCTTGACCGACCCCAGGCGGCAGAGCAGGTTTTTATCCGGGCGCGGCAAAAATTTCCCCGGCGGCGGCATTTGCTGGTGGCCGGCGGCATCTTTTATCTGGATTTGGACCGCCCCGACGAAGCCCTGGCCTGGTTGCAGACGGCCCGCCAAACGCCCGCCGAATCGTGGGCCGACCAGGGCCAAAGCTGGCGGCCCGGCGTTTTGGAAGACTATTTGGGGCAAGCGTATTTGCTGGGCGGCGATTTTGATTCGGCGCGAGAGTCGTACTTGTCCGGCCCGTTTGCCGCAGCAACGGGCAACGGGCCGCAGGTGTGCCGAAAACAGGCGGCAGCGGCCCGGCAAAACGGGCAATGGGCCGATGCGGTGCGCTGTTTGGCCCGCGCCGTGGCCCTTGACCCGGCTTCGGCGGACGATTGGCATACCCTGGCCGTGAGTTTGATTTTGAAAACCGGCCAAATAACCGGCGCGGCAAACGTCTGTCGCCGGGGGCGCAGACAACACCCCGCCGACCCGGCTTTGGGCGCGATGATGACTCTGTTGTCCCGACTTTCCGGCAAATTCTGGCCGGTGTTGACCGCGCTGGTTGATAAAATTCTCGGCGCGCCGCCCAATCCGGCGGCCCGGAAGCAACTGGACGAGACGGCTGCCGCGCTGGGCTTCTCTGCCGCAGAATTATTGCGGCAGCACGGCTTGCGCCAGCTTGGCCGCAAAGACCACGCCCGCGCCGCCGAGACTTTCGCCCTGATAATTGATATGCAGCCCGCCGAAGCTTCAGCCTACAAATCGCTGGCCGTGGCTTTGCGCGGCCTGGGCCACGAGCAGGAAGCCCTGGCCGCCTGGCAGGTGGCTAACAAACTGGAAAACAGAAATACCGGAACGTGAACGATGACTGAACCAACCATTACCTACGGCCCGGAACTGAATTTTGACGGCCGCAATCCACCGGCAACCTGGCCGCCGGTGTCGCTGTGCATGATTGTCAAAAACGAAGAAGATAATCTGGCGGGCTGTCTGGCTTCGGTGGCTGATTTTGCCGCCGAAATCATCATCGTCGATACCGGTTCTACCGACCGCACCGTGGAAATTGCCCGCTCCTTCGGGGCGAAGGTCAGACATTTTGCCTGGATTAATGATTTTGCCGCCGCCCGCAACGAATCCATCAAAGACGCGGCGGGCGATTGGCTGTTTTGGATGGATGCGGATGACCGCCTGAAACCGGACGGTCCGGCCAAACTCAGGCAAGCCGTCGCCTCTGGCATGGCAGACGTGTATATGTGCCGGGTGACAAGCCAGGGCGCTCAACGCGATAGCCCGGAAGCAGTGGTGGAACATTTGCGCCTGTTTCGCAATCACCTGGGGCTTCAATTTCGGGGCGTGTTGCATGAATCGATTATGGACGATGCCCGGCAACAGGGCTTGACCATCGCCCGCACCAATATTTCCATTGAACACACCGGCTACGATGTTGATATTGAGGAATACCGGGCCAAATCGCGCCGTAATCTGGCAATTATCAATAAAAAACTGGCCGACGACCCCGGAAATCTGTACTGGCGATACCATCGGGCGTGCAGCCTGACCATCATTGGCGATATGGAACCGGCCATTGAAGACTACGAAGCCGTCATCGCCAATCCGCCCTCCAGTCTAAATTGGGATATTTATGTCTATCAGGCCCACACCGGCCTGATGAACACCTATTTTGACCGGGGCGATATTGATGATGCCCGGCGCGTGCTGGCAATTGCCCTGGGCCGCTTTCCGGAGCGTCGTCATTTGGCAATTCTGGCCGGTATTTTTTATTTGACGCAGGATGAACCGGCTGCGGCTCTGGATTCGCTGCTGCGGGCCAAACGTCTTTCGCCCAAATCTGATTTGCTGGGGCAAGCCTGGCCGCCCGGCAAGCTGGAATGGGCGCTGGGGCAGGTGTACGTGTTGCAGGGCCGGCTGCCGTATGCCCGCGATGCGTTTATGGCGATGCTGTCCCAAAAAGGGGAGGCGCTGCGCCCGGAGCCGCCCGCCGGGCTATCGACGGCGGAGGCGTTGTTTGCGGCGGGCAATGTCGATGCGGCGTTGCAGACGCTGACCCCCATTGCCGCCGGCTGTCCGCCGGCTTTGCGGCTGCTGGCCCGCATTGAAAACCGGCAGGAACGCTGGCGCAGCGCCGCTGTATGCCTCTGTCAGGCCATTGCCCTTTCGGCCCCCCGGCCCGGCGATTGGGAGACGCTGGCGGAATATGTGCTGCACACCCGCCACTTTGCTTCGGCGGCGCGGCTGTGCCGCCTGGCTCTGCAAACAGACCCCAATAACGCCAACGCCCTGAACTTGCTGGGCTTCATCGCTATTCAGCAAAATAATCTTGAGCAGGCCATGACCTGTTTGTTGCAGGCGCAACTGGCTAATCCGGCCCATGTCTGGATTCAGGATAATTTGCGACAGGTGGCGCATCTGCTGAAGATGTCTTTGCCGGAGGCAGTGCATCAATATGCCATGCGCATGATAAAGCAGCGACACTATATGCCGGCGGCCACGGCCTGCTCGTATCTGATTCAGTTGACCCCCGCCGACCCTCACGCCTATAAATCACTGGCTTTGGCCCTGAACGGCCTGGGCCAAACCGCCGATGCTGCGCTGGCCTGGCAAACCGCCGAAGAACTGGCGGCGCACAGCCGGTAACGGCAGCAGTTCAAAACTCAAAGTGCAAAAATGTTTGCAAATCTTCATTACTTACAGGAGTTACGCACTTGACGTATTTTACCCCCCTCAATCCTCCCTCACCAGGGGGGGGAAGTTGGCTCCTCTCCCGATTGCGGGGGACGCGAAGCGGGGAGAGGGCAGATTTCCCAACTGCGTAACTCCCGCTCATTTTGAGTTGCTACGGGCCGGTAGTTCGTAAATACAACGTAAAAAATTTTGAATCCCCTCAAGTTTCTCCTTTTTATTCCGATAATAACAGTATAATTGAAATAATTAATTCTTTTGTCGCTAGAGAGGAGGCGCCTTTGAGATAGAAGAAGTACGCAGTAACAAGGTATTGCTGGAAATTTCAAGTATGACCATACTTTTATCAAATTAACGGGTAAGGAAACCCAACCTAAAACACGGAGGTTATTAAAATGGCACAAGTAGATTTCACCAGAATTGCATCAAATATCGGCGCGTTAAACGCGCTTAACTCACTGCGAGACGTAAACAACAAACTGGCTTTGCATCAAGCCCGCCTGGCAACCGGCAAACGTATCAACAGCGCTATGGACGACCCGGCGGGTCTGACCATCGCCAACAAGCTGAACGCCCGTTCCGAAGGGATGAAAACGGCCTTGAGCAACATTGGCGCTGCCAAGAACCTGCTTTCGGTGGC